>JBGSKT010000039.1:0-1587 GCA_041741075.1 Lysobacterales bacterium | reverse complement strand
GTCCCGGCGCGTCGAGGGTGGCGGCGAACAGTTCCTCGACCTCGGCGCGGACCCGCGCGATCGCCTGCTGCATTGCCTCGACATCGGCATAGCCGAGCGCCAGCGCGATGCGCAGGCGCGCTGCCGGCGCTTCCGGCAGGGTGTGGGTCTGCTTGTCGGCGAACATCTGCACGCGGTTTTCGACCCGGCGCAGAAAACCGTAGTTGTGGCGGATGCGCCCGGCACTGGCGGCATCGAACTGGCCGCTCTGTTCGAGTGCGGCGAGCGCCGGCAGGAAACCGCTGACGCGCAACGCCGGTTCGCGTCCACCGCGGATCAACTGCGCCAGTTGCACGGCGAATTCCAGTTCACGGATGCCGCCCGGGCCGAGCTTGAGATTGTCGACCAGGTCCTGGCGGACCACTTCCTGGTCGATCCGGCTCTTCAGCTCGCGCAGGCCCTCGATCGCGGTGTAGTCGAGATAACGCCGGTACACGAATGGCCGCAGCGTCCCGATCAGGGCGGCGCCGGCCACCCGGTCGCCAGCGACCGCCTGCGCCTTGATCCAGGCATAGCGTTCCCAGTCGCGGCCCTCGCGCTGGTAATACTGCTCCATGGCATTGAACGACAGCGCCAGCCGGCCGGCGCTGCCGTACGGGCGCAACCGGTAGTCGACCCGCAGCACGAAACCATCGACGCTGACATCGCCGAGCAACTGCGCCAGCCGCTGTCCGAGTCGGGTGAAATATTCCTCATTGTCGAGCGGCTGCGGACCGCTGGTCTGGCCGGCATCGGGAAAGGCCAGAATCAGATCGACGTCGGAAGAAAAATTCAACTCGTCGCCGCCGAGCTTGCCCATGCCGACCACGACCAGACGCTGCACCTTGCCGGTGCTGTCGATCGCCGCGCCGTAACGCGGCGCAAGCTGGCGCTCGGCTTCCTGCAGGGCCAAGTCGATGCACACCCGGGCCAGCCGCGAGGCACCGGCCAGGGTATCTTCGACGCTGTCGATACCCAGCACATCGCGCAGGATCAGGGCGACGCTGCCCAGTTGCCGGAAGCGGCGCAGGCGCGCGGCAAAGTCATGCGCGGAGGCGTCGTCGGCGTCCGGCCAATCGGCTATCCGGGCGGGGTCGCCCAACAGCTCGCGTAGCGCAACCGGCTGCTGCAACGCCAGCTCGAAAGCAAAGTCGCTGGCCAGAAACAGGCGCGCGGCGCGATCCGCGATGCTGGCGTCCGGTACGGGCGCATCGGCGCCCCCGGCCAGTACCTCGTGCCAGTGCGCCAGCCGTTGTTGCAGCCACGATTGCGTGTCCGCCGGCATGGTCTTGATCCAGTCTGGGGATGGCATGGTTTCCGGAACCGCACAACGAAGCCCGGATGGAGCGTAGCGGGTTTTCAACGGCGCAGCCGGTCATCCGGAGGTTCGACTCGGGCTACGGCGCTTGCTGATCGGCCAGCTAACCGCTACAAGGTCTGGCTGCAACCGATTGGTAGATGCATGCCTAGCAATCTTTGGTCATTGTCCCTGGTGTTATTGCTGCTCGGCGCCGCCCCGGCCGAATAGGTCATACTCCTTGCCGTCGTCGCCCATGAAATACGACATGT
>JBGSKT010000038.1:0-7954 GCA_041741075.1 Lysobacterales bacterium | reverse complement strand
GCCGCCACGCGCGGCGGCGCTGCGCGGCCTGCTGCTCGAATACGAACGGATTGCCAATCACCTCGGTGACCTGGGCGCGATCGGCAACGACGCCGGACTAGCCATCGCCCTGGCGCAGTTTTCACGCCTGCGGGAAGACTGGCTGCGCCTGGCCGCCGAGCTGTTCGGCCACCGTCTGTTGATGGACTGCATAAGCCCCGGCGGGGTCGGCCGCGACCTGGATGCCGCCGCCGGCGCGCGTCTGGTTGCCAAGAGCCGCGCCATCGAAACCGAGGTGCTGGCGATGCGACGCTTGGTCGAGGAACACGCCGGCCTGCAGGATCGGCTGATCGGCACTGGCCGGGTCAGCTCCGAACTGGCCGCGCAACTCGGTTTGACCGGGCTCGCCGCCCGCGCCAGCGGGATCGCCATCGACCTGCGCTGCCTGTTTCCGGTCGCGCCCTACGATCGTCTGGAGGTGCGCATGGCCTGCCGCCCGAATGGCGATGTTGCCGCGCGGGTGCTGGTGCGTTTCGACGAGATCGCCGAATCCCTGCGCCTGATCCGGCAGTTGATCGAGCAACTACCGGCCGGCCCGGTACACGATGAAATCGTCCTGCCGACCGGGCCCGCGTTCGGGATCGGTTGGGTCGAGGGCTGGCGCGGCGAGGTACTGGTGGCGCTGGAACTGGCGCCGGTGGATGGTGTCCTCGGTATTCGTCGCTGCCACTGCCATGATCCGTCCTGGCAGAACTGGCCAGTGCTGGAACACGCGGTGATCGGCAACATCGTTCCGGATTTTCCGCTGATCAACAAATCCTTCAACCTGAGCTACTCCGGGCAGGACCTGTAATGCTGAAGATCATCGACCGCATCGTTCGTGCCGGCATCGCGACCGAAGCGCCACCGAGCGACGCCGGCCAGACCCAACTGGGCGATGCCGACCCGACGCGCCTGCAGCAGCGGCTGCTCGGCATCCTCGGCCGCGCGCTCGCCATCCGCCTGGTCGACGCCGGCTCCTGCAACGGCTGCGAGCTCGAAATCCATGCACTCAACAACCCGTACTACAACATCGAAGGTCTGGGTGTCCGCTTCGTCGCCAGTCCGCGCCACGCCGACCTGCTGATGGTCACCGGCCCGGTATCCAGGCACATGGCCGAAGCCCTGCGCCGCAGCTACGCCGCCATGCCGGATCCGAAACGGGTGCTCGCGGTCGGCGACTGCGGCTGCCACGGCGGCATCTTCGGTGAAAGCTACGCCAGCCTCGGCCGCGTCGCCAACGTCATCCCGGTGGACGCCAGCGTCCCTGGCTGCCCACCAAGCCCCACCGCGCTGTTGCAGGGTATTCTCTGCGTAGTCGGCCGCATCGCCATCAACAGCGCGTAGCCCGGATGCAGTGCAGCGGCGTTCAGCCAAGGAGTGGGCCGACCCGGGTGTTTTCGCGAAGTGGCCATGCCTGGGCAGCGGTAGGCGATCGAGGGCGAAGCTACCGAGCGAGGGTTTCGCGCCAGTCCAGGTTACGCAATGTGCGGCATCGCGCGGTTCCAGCCACTCAGGCAGGGGAAAATCGTTCCATGACAATCACCCTGGCGTTTGATGTTTACGGCACCCTGATCGATACCCAGGGCGTATTGGTGCTGCTGGAAAAGCATGTCGGCGAACACGCCGCGCTGTTCTCGCGCAACTGGCGTGACAAGCAGCTGGAGTATTCGTTCCGTCGCGGCTTGATGCAGAACTACGTCGACTTTTCGGAATGCACCCGCCAGGCACTCGATTACACCAGCACCCTGCTCAAGCTCCCACTCGACCGGAACGCCAAAGAAGAACTGATCGGCGCTTACGCAGACTTGCCGGCGTTCGCCGATGTGGCAGCGGGCCTGGTGGCGGCCAGCAACGCCGGATTCCGCCTGTTCGCGTTTTCCAATGGCCGCGCCGACGCGGTGACGTCGGTGCTTGGCCGCGCCGGCATCCGCGACCATTTTCTCGGGGTGGTCAGTGTCGATGAGCTGAAAACCTTCAAGCCGAGTCCGGCGGTGTACAGCCATTTCCTGCGGCAGGCGGGTGCGCTGGGTGCCGATGCCTGGCTGGTATCGAGCAATCCATTCGACGTCATTGGCGCCATTTCCTCCGGTATGCGGGCGGTCTGGGTCAAGCGCTCGTCCGAGGCCGTGTTCGATCCCTGGGGCATCGAGCCGACCCTGATCGTCAGCAGTTTTGCAGAGCTGGCCGAGCAGATCGGCCAGTACCGCGGAACTGCCTGAGGCTCGCCGCAGCAGCGCGCAGTCGATCTGCCCCCGATCATGGACGCCCGCCGGTAGCCAGAGCTTGTGCCGATGGAACTGGACTCGGGGGCGGAGCGCGCGCACCCAACCCAGCCTCTGCCGCAAACCGCATTGGTCCTTGATTCTGGACACGGCTCGGGCGGACCAGTGCCGGGTTGGCGCGCAGCTTTCCGGCCTGCCCAACGATCTGCCGTGACCGATGGCAGGTGCCGGCGAAGTCCGGCTCTGGCACACTGCCGTGGTTATGCCCCCCAACCTCTGCGGCCCAGCCGCGCTGGAATCCCTGATGAAAAAGCTATTGAAATGGTCGTCCTGGCTGCTGCTGAGCCTGGTCCTGCTGGCCGGAATCGCATTCGTGCAGGTTTGGTATTTCAAGCCGGTGACGATCAATCTGTTCTACGGCAAGGTATTCGCCAAGTTTGCCCTGCGCAGCCCGGAAATGCTGTCCTACATGCGCATTCTGCCGCCGTGGATGGATTTCTACAGCGATGATCTGGCCGATGCCTCGCTGGCCGAGGAGGATCTCGGTGCGCAGATGGTGAAGGACAACCTGGACACCCTGCGTCGCTATGACCGGAGCAGTCTGGATAGGGAAGGGCAGTTGTCCTACGACGTGCTGGAGAACTTTCTGGCCAACCAGGTCGAAGGCGATCGGTTTCGTGGTTACGACTTTCCGGTCAACCAGATGTCCGGCATCCAGAGCGGCCTGCCGAGCTTCATGACCGACGCCCACCAGGTCAACAATGCCGGCGATGCGCGCAATTACATCGCGCGTCTGGACAAGTTCCCGCGCAAGTTCTCACAGGTGATTGCAGCGCTCGATCACTACGAAGCCAAGGGCATCGTGCCGCCGCAGTTCACGGTCGAGAAAGTCATCAAGCAGATGCAGGACTTCCGCGCGTTGCCGGCCGAACAAAACACGCTCTATGTCAGCTTCAAGGAAAAGCTTGACAAAATCGATGCCGACAAGATCGATGATGCCACCCGCACCAGCCTGCTCGCCGGCGTTGCCGCGTCGATCAGCAACCACGTTTATCCGGCTTACCAACAGTTGATCGATCACTTCACTGCCTTGCTGCCCAAGGCGCAGGGCAACTACGGCGCCTGGCATCTGCCGGATGGCGATGCCTACTACGCCTGGTGCATCCGCAATCACACCACCACCGACCTGAGCGCCGAGCAGATTCACCAGATCGGTCTGGACGAAGTGGCCCGCATCGGTGCCGAAATGAATGCGATCCTGCTGGATCAGGGCCTGGTCGAAGGCAGCATTGGTGATCGCGTTCGCCAGATCACCGCCGATCCGGCCCAGCTCTATCCGGATAGCGATGCCGGGCGCAAGGCCATCATCGCCGACTATCAAGGCATTCTGGATGAGGTCAACCAGGGCCTCGGTGCGGCCTTCGACATTCGCCCCAAACTGGGCGTGGAAGTGCGCGCGGTGCCGAAGTTCTCCGAGGCCACCGCGCCCGGTGCCTACTATTCCGGCGGCGCCTTCGATGGATCGCGACCGGGCGTGTTCTACGCCAATCTGCGCGACGTGCGCGAGACCCCACGGCTTGGCATGCACACCCTGTCGTACCACGAGGGCATCCCCGGCCACCACTTCCAGATTTCGATCGCGCAGGAACTGAAAGGCGTGCCGTTTTTCCGGCGCATCCTGCCGCACACCGTATACGCCGAGGGCTGGGCGCTATACGCCGAACGGCTGGCCTGGGAATTGGGTTTCGAGAAGGAGCCACTCGATAATCTGGGTCGCCTGATCGGCGAAATGATGCGCGCGGTGCGTCTGGTGGTCGACACCGGCATCCACGCCAAACATTGGACCCGCGAACAGGCGATCGACTACATGCTGACCAATACCGGCATGGGCGAGACCGAAGTCACCGCCGAGATCGAACGTTACTTCGTCAATCCGGGCCAGGCGCTCGCCTACAAGATCGGCATGTTGAAAATCCTCGAACTGCGCGAACGCGCACGCAGCGAACTCGGCGACCAGTTCGACCTCAAGGCCTTCCACAACCAGGTGCTCAGCCATGGCGCCCTGCCACTGAATCTACTGGAGCGCGTGATCGACGACTGGATCGCCGCGCAGAAGTAGGCCAGCCTACGGTGCTTGACGTTCACGGCTCAGGCCAGGACGCCTGTCCTGAGCGCAGTCGAAGGGCGGACGGCGAAACCGGAACCCGACCCGATGCGGCCATGATCCGGCAGGGCTGCGTTCGGCATGCTGTCGGCAATCGGTGAGAAATAGCCACGGACCGCGTGGCGGCGCGGCTCTGCCAGGTCGAAATCCCACGCCAGGACGTCCAATCCGAGCCCAAAGCGGAGCTTGCACGACCGCCGCCTACCCGCCCCGCCAAGCTGTCCGAACAGGGCGCTGCACCGTGAAATGCGTTAAGACGCTCCTGCGCCCCGCGAGCCGGAGCTGAAGTTCGCTATGGGTCGTGAGCGAACACTCGAGTAACGGCGCACCGGGCTTGGTAATGACCGCTACCGGCCAAAAACGGACACCCCGAGATTAACGCACCGCACTGAATCCATTTCACGTCATCGACGCATCCAATGTCCAGATGTCGTGAGTACTGCGAACCTGCAGTCCTTGCGGATCAGTAGATCATCCACCGCCGGGTGGATGAATGGGACAGCCACCAGGACAGCACCGATGAAGACTCTAAATCCGTTGAACACATTTGCACGCAGAACACCGCTTTATGCCGCCCTGTTGGCTTTGGGCGCATTCCTTCACCCCTTGTCGGGTGTAGCACAGACCGCGGCCGCTACCTTGCCGACCACACCCATCGGCCAGCTTGGCGCCGAGCTTATCCGCCACATCAACAACGACAGCCCAGCGCAGATGCAGAAGTGGGCGCCCAGTGTCCTGTCGGCAGCAGTCCCTGCGGTCGACAAGGCGGATTTTGTCGCGAACCTCGGCTCGGCGGCGCGCGATAGTGGCGGCGTCGATCTGTTCGATGTGCGGACCGATCCGCGTCGACCCGGCCCGCTTCAAATGGTGGTCAAGGCACGCCGCACCGGTCAGTTGGGCTTGTTTTTCATCGCCGCCGATCCGGCCCAACCCAGCCAGCTGGCGCAGGCCTATCTCGGACCAATGGACGATCCAGCGCTGTATGCCGACTGGCCGCAGAAGGCGGTATCGCACACCGAACTTGCGCGGCTGATCCACGACACGCTCGACCGCCTCGAGCGCACTCAGGATTTCTCCGGTTGCGTAACGGTCACCGTTCACGCCAAAACCATCTTCGACGAATGCCGTGGTGAGGCGGACCGCCGTTTTGCCGTGCCGATCGATAAGCAAACCAGGTTCCACATCGCTTCGATCGGCAAGACGTTTACCGCCGTGGCGATTGCCCAGCTCGTTGAAGCGGGCAAGCTGTCCTGGGACACCACGCTGGCCCAAGTGGTGCCCGAGTACCCGGACCACGAGGCGGCAAAGAAGATAACGGTCTGGCAACTCCTGCACCACACCTCGGGTCTGGGCGACATCCTCGTTCCAGAGTACTTCGCGAACCGCGAACGCTTCATCGCTCCGGCCGACTATCTGGACCTCATCGCCCGGCAACCCAAGCTAAGCGAACCCGGCGAGGAATGGAACTACAGCAATGCCGGCTTCATGCTGCTCGGCCGCATCATCGAAAACGTCTCCCATCAGGACTACGATAGCTACATCCAACGGCATATATTCACGCCCGTCGGGATGCACGCCAGCGGCTTCGACCGCCTGGACGAAATCACGCCGAAGCTGGCCGTCGGCTATTACCACGACGGAATGTTTTCGAGCACCTGGAAGATGGACTGGTCAAAAATCCAATTCAAGGGCGGCCCTGGGGGCGGGGGCTACTCCAACAATGCCGACTTGTTGCTTTTCGCCGATGCCCTGCGCAATGACCGGCTGGTCAAACCGGCGACGCTTGCAAAGATGTTCGCCGACCAAGTGCCGGCCGGCCCGGGGGGTTATGCCGCCGGATTCGGCGATCGCCTCTCGCACGGCAGTCCCATTCGCGGCCACACTGGCGGTATCGAAGGCAGCACGGCCAATCTGCAAATGGTCTGGAACGCCAACGCGGCTGTCGCGATGACCAGCAATCAAGGCCCCTCGGAAACGTGGATGCTGGCCGAGCGTATCGCCGACCTGCTCGCTGCCGAAGTCGAGAAGCCTCACAAACCCTGAGAACATCGGATCAATCGCCATCCTCACAAATCCTGGAGAACTAAGAATGGAACCTGTCGAACTACTCCTTCCCCTGATCATGTTGAGCGCGCCGGTAGCGATCGTGCTGATCGTCCTGCGCTACCGCTACCAGCAGTCGCAGGCGCGGTACCGCACCCTGCTGCAACTGGCCGACAAGGGCGTGGAGCTGCCGACGCAATTGCTGATCGAGCCGCAGATCGCCTATTCCGAGCGCCGTCGCGCCCTGGTGCTCATCAGCGGCGGCATCGGGCTGATGCTCACGTTGGTCGCATTGCCGGGCCATCTCAACGATGGACACAGCATCCGTGAGTTGTGGGGCCTGGGCTTGCTTCCATTGATGACAGGACTGGGCTATCTCGCCAGCTGGTGGTTGAACCGGCGCGGTGACGTGCGTGGCTGACAGCGCCACCGAGGCGCGCATCGATCAGACACTGGTGGCGCGTGCCCTGCTGGGCGACGACCGCCAAGCGTTCGAGCAACTGGTGCGCCGCCATCAGGGCATGGTGCGTGCGCAGTTGCGCCGACTTCTGCACGGCGACGAGGCAGCGGCCGACGACCTGGCACAAGAGACGTTCCTGCTTGCATGGCGCAAGCTCAATCAGTTCCGCAGTGAAGCGCGTTTTTCGACCTGGGTGCACCGTATCGCTTACTCCTGCTTCCTGCAGGCATGCCGCACGAAGTCATGGGCTGCCCGCAATGCGCAAGACAACGAGATGGAGCAACTGCCAGCGCCCACGAACGCGATGGATTTGCGATTGGACCTGGCGCGCGCCATGCAGCATCTGTCCGCTGCGGAACAGGCTGTCCTGCTGCACTGTGTGCAACTGGGAATGAGCCACGAACAAGCGGCGTATGTCCTGGCGATGCCGCTGGGCACGGTAAAGACCCACGCGATGCGTGGCAAGGCAAAACTCAAGACATGGCTGTCGGCCTGGCATGACGCCACCGGCGAGGAGCGCGTTCCATGAATCCACAACACGACGACGACATCGACGCATTGCTTCGGCAGTCCTTCGACGGTCCCGCACCCGACGCCGGTTTTTGCGATCGGGTGATGCAGCAGCTGCCGCCCCGCCGCCGCCCATCCGCATGGCCGCTCGCGACCGGCGTTCTCATCGGAGCCGTCCTGTGCTCGCTGAGCCTGCTCAACTCACCGCTGTGGCGAGCGGCATGGCATGGCGGGAGCGTCGGCGAATGGTCCACCTCGACCATCATCATGCTGTCAACGATGGCCGGCATGTCGCTTCTCGCACTCGTCTGGACCCTTGCGGAAGCAGACGATCATTGAGCTGGCATGTCCGCTTTGTGTCGTGAGCGGACACTCGAGTAACGGCGCACCGGGCCCGCGCAGCGCCGATGTCTCACCCGCGCGCGGGAGGAATGCCGATGGGCGGCGCTGAGGCTGCGCGGAACACTATGCAGCCGTCGATGCCGAGGAGCGTTCCGTGCTGCGCTTCACCGCGCCGGAGGTGCGCGCAAGGCC
>JBGSKT010000037.1:0-6308 GCA_041741075.1 Lysobacterales bacterium | reverse complement strand
GAGATCGACCCAGGCATCGTCGAAGCCTTGCAGCCGGTAGGCGAAGCGGTTTTGCTCCGGGGCGTTCAGATCCAGCGCGGTGAATGCCAGCATCAGCACGCGCTCGCGCTCGCTCAGAGAGATTTCGGTGAAGTGCTGGCTGTCCAGCACATCGGTACGCTGGCTGCCGATCTGGTAGGCGGTGAACGCCAGCGGCGCCTTAAAGTCTTCGCCGGACGGACGTTTCGGATCGAACCAGACCAGGCCCGCGTTGCCGCCGAAAAACAGGCGGCCATCGTCTCTGCTGGCGAACACGTTGCCGTTGAATTCCAGCCCGGGCAGGCCGTCGGCGATCTGGTAATTGCGTAGCTTGGCGATGGTCAGCGGCGCGCTTGCTTCGGCCGATATTGGCTGGTCGTGCGCGGCAAATTCGATCTGGCTGATGCCGCTGTTGGTGCTGATCCACAGTTGCCGGTCGCCGTCTTCGAGAATCCCGTAGATGGTGTCGTCGAGCAGGCCATCGCGGGCCAGAAAATGCTGGAAGCGCGGCTCGCCCTGGTGGTAGTCGAGCATCCGGTTGAGGCCGTTGTGGGTGCCGACCCACAGGCTGCCATCGGCGGTTTCGGCGATCGAGCGCACCACGTCCCCGGCCAGGTCGCTCGCTTGCTGGCTTCCATTGGGGATTTTGCGCAGGCGTCCGCTATCTTGCTCCAGCACGTTCAGCCCGCTGATGGTGCCGATCCAGAGCCGGCGCTCGCGGTCTTCATGCAGGGCCACCACGGCCGCATCCCAGAGGCCAGGCTGCTCCGCAGTTGCCGCGGCTGGATAGCGCTGCCACTGGCCGCTGCCGGGTTGGTAGCGCACCAGGCCGTGGTCGTGGGTGCCGATCCAGACACTGCCATCATGGCCGACCAGCAAGGCATGGGTGTCCGCGCTCGGCAGGGCATCCGTGCGCTCGATGGCGACCGGTAGCGCGGTGGCGGAATGCTTTCTCGGGTCAAGCAAAAACACCCCGAGATTGCTGGTCACCCAAAATTGCCCGTCGGCTGCGGCGCGAGCGATCGCCCGCACGCGCAGGTTCGGTGGTGGCCGGGGCAGCCCCAGGGCCCGGCCGAGTACCTCGCCGAAACGGGTGAACTGGCCGCTGGCCCAGTCATAGAACTTCAGGCCGTCGCCGTCGGTGCCAATCCAAAGTCCGCGTTCGCCCTCGGCCAGCACCGCGAAAATGTTGTTGGCGGCCAGCGCCGACGACGCATCGTTGTCGTCGAACAGGCTGGTGAAAAACGCCCCATCCGGCTGTACCCGCGACAAACCGGTGACCAGGCCACCGACCCAGAGCAGCCCGGAGCGATCGACCAGCAGGCTCTGGATGCGATCTTCCGGCAGGCTGCCGTCGATGCGCCGGTTGTGCTGCATGACCTCGGCTTTGACCTCGTCCGGGGTGAATTTGATCAGGCCGCCGCCATCGGTGGCCAGCCACAGGTGGCGCGAATGGTCCTCGGCGATCCGCTGGATATTGACGTGGGCCAGCGCCGGGGTGGTGGTCGCGGCATCGAGCGCCAGACGCCAGCGCTCGCTCTGGCGTTCAAACAGCTGTAGTCCGGCAGCGCTCCACAAGGTGCCGGTGGCATCGCAATGCACCACGCCCGGGGGCAGGTCTTTCCCGGGCAGGGGATAGCGGCGTGCCCGCCTTTGTCCGGCCTCGATGCGGTACAGGCCGTCGCTGCTCGCGGCATAGACATCGCCGTTGCCGCAGCGGGTCAGACTGGTCACTGCCGGGCTGCCATTGGCCACCGACGGCAGGCGCAGCACGTCGGCGAGCTGGCCGTGCCGGTCCAGGTATTGCAGGCCGAAATGCGAACCGACCCAGAGGCCGCCATCGGCATCGGCGAGCAATACCGTGATCGCTTCGCGACGAGCGCCTTCGCCGGCGCCCATGGCGATGGCGCGAAAGCGGCGTTCCTCGGGATACCAGCGGGCCAGGCCGTGGCGGATGCTGCCCGCATACAGGTGGCCGGCGCTGTCTTCGGCGAGCGCGGTGACAAAATTGTCGGGAAGGCTGCCCGGGTCACCCGGGACATGCTGAAAGCGCAGGAATTCGTAGCCGTCGTAGCGGTGTAGGCCGCCCTGGGTGGCGACCCAGAGAAATCCGGCGCGGTCTTGCCATAGCGCATTGACGGTATTCTGGGACAGCTCTCCGGGTTGTCCGACGCGGGCGAAGTAGTAGCCGCGCTCGACCCCGCGATCCGCGGCCAGCGCCGCGGTTTGCCGTGCTTCGGCACGATCGTCGCCGACGGTTTGCGCTGCTGCCTGCGCCGCACCGGCCGCCAGCAGCAGGCCCGCGGTCCAAGCAATGACTGCCAGCCGCCCGCCGGCCAGCGCTGGCCAGTCGCCGGAATCTGGCGGTATCCCGCGGGCGGACAATCCAGTGTTCACAAGCCCAGTAATCGGTGGTGATGGTTGCAGCATACTTGCTGGCGCGGCCAGCGTCAGCGTAGCCAATGCCAGCCGCCGGCCGGATTGCTACACTTTGCCCTATGGATACCCAATCGTTCAGTGCGGTCGAAGCCTGCCTCGGCGGCCATCGTCTCGGAATCGGGGCTGCCGAACTGCACGGCACCGTGGTCGGTTATCTGTGCGCCGGTGGCGATGCCATGGGCGAGCATTGGTGCGAAGCGCTGACTCTGGAGGCGCTGGCCAATGCCATGCACGACGATGCCGATACCGCTCGCGGCATGCAGGAATTTTTTCGCCGCGCACGCGCCGAGCTGCACGATAGCGATATGCGTTTCGAGCCGATGCTGCCGGATGTCGAGCGGCCCCTGGCCGAACGCGCCAATGCCCTGGTCGACTGGTGTCGCGGTTACCTGGGCGGGGTCGGCCTGGTACCGGCCGGGGCCGGTGCGCAATGGAGCGAGGACGCCCGCGAAATCCTCAACGACTTCGCGCGCATCGCCGCCAGCCCGCCGCTCGGCGGCGGCGATGACCCGGAAGAGGACGAGGCCGACCTGATGGAACTGCTCGAATACGTCCGCGTCGGGGTGCTGTTGTTGCAGGCGGAGCTGGGTGCTGGCCGGCCCGCGCTGAGGTCACATTGAGCGCGATCATCGCGGTCGGCGAATTCGCCCGACGCCGGCGCCAGTTGCTGCGCATGATCGGTCGCGACGCGATCGCCATCGTGCCGACCGCGCCGGAACGCATCCGTACCAATGACACCCACTACCCGTACCGCCAGGACAGCGATTTCCATTACCTGAGCGGTTTCGCCGAACCGGACGCGGTGCTGGCCCTGGTGCCAGGGCGCGAACATGGCGAAGTCATCCTGTTCTGTCGTGAGCGGGATCCCGAACGCGAGCGTTGGGACGGGGCCCGCCTCGGTCTGGAGCAGGCGCCGGCGGCGCTGGCGGTCGATGATGCGTTTCCGATCGATGATATCGACGAGATTCTGCCCGGCCTGATCGAAGGCCGCAGCCGGGTTTACTACCATTTCGGGCGCGACCCCGAGTTCGACCTCAAGTTGATCGGCTGGGTCAACCGGGTACGCGCCGAAGTGAAGAAGGGCGCCCGGCCGCCGCACGAATTCGTGGCGCTCGGGCACTTGCTGCACGACCTGCGCCTGTACAAATCCCGCGCCGAGGTGCGCGCCATGCAACGCGCGGCGGATATCTCGGCGGCGGCGCATCTGCGCGCCATGCAAATCACCCGGCCTGGCATCAGCGAAGCCACGATCGAGGCCGAACTGCTGCACGGCTTTCGTTCCGCCCAGGCCGAGGCCGCCTATCCACCGATCGTCGGTGGTGGCGCCAACGCCTGCGTGCTGCATTACCGGGCCAACAACGCGCTGCTGCGCGATGGGGATCTGGTGCTGGTCGATGCCGGCGCAGAATTCCAGTGCTATGCCGCCGACATCACCCGAACCTGGCCGGTCAATGGCCGCTGGTCGCTCGAACAGCGCGCGCTCTACGACCTGGTACTCAAAGCCCAGCTCGCCGCAATCGAGCAGGCCCGGGTCGGCCTGCCGTTCGCCGCGATGCACGACACCGCGGTCGAAGTGATCGTCGCTGGTCTGTGCCGGCTCGGACTGCTGAGCGGCAGCCCGAAGCAGCAGCTTGCCGGCGCCGATTACAAACGCTTTTACATGCACAAGACCGGGCACTGGATCGGCCTCGATGTGCACGACGTTGGCGATTACCGGGTCGGCGACGAATCCCGACTGCTGGAGGCCGGCATGGTGGTGACCGTAGAGCCCGGCCTGTACGTCGCCGCCGATGAGCCCACCGTCGAGGCGCGCTGGCGTGGCATCGGCATTCGCATCGAAGACGATGTGCTGATCAGCCGCGACGGCCCCAAGGTGCTGTCACGCGGAATCACCAAGGATCCGGATGCGATCGCCGCGCTGGTCGGGTCCAGAGGACAGACGACCGAGGACAGAAGACAGAAGTAGCAGCGGACCGACGAGCGCGGCCCGAAGGGCGGATAAGCGCAGCGCATCCGCCGTGCCGAGGACTCAACCCAGCGCGGCGAGTTGCTGTTTGACCAGTTCCGACAGCTGGCCCATATCGGCGCGGCCGGCGACCTGCGCCTTGAGCAGGGCGATTACCCGACCCATGTCGCGCGGTCCACTGGCGCCGCTCCCGGTGATTGCCGCGCTGATCAAGGACTGAACTTCCTCGGTCGACAACTGCGCCGGCAGGTAGGTCTCGATAACGCCCATTTCGAACTTTTCGATTGCCGCCAGGTCGGAACGCCCGGCCGCTTCAAACTGGCCGATCGAGTCACGGCGCTGCTTGAGCATCTTTTCCAGCACATGCAGCACCTGGCTGTCGTCCAGACCGATGCGCTCATCGACCTCACGCTGCTTGATCGCGGCGTTGACCAGGCGGATCACGCCGAGGCGATCCTTGGCGCCGGCCTTCATCGCGGACTTCATGTCCTCGGTCAGGCGGGTTTTGAGTTGGCTCATGGCGGGTCCTCAATCATTGGACGAAACGGAAACACAAACAGCCGGCACCCATGGGCCGGCTGTCGGAATTGCGTCTGACCCCTGCGCCGCGCCAAGCGCCGCGCGCGGAAAATCAATACATGCGTTGCCGCTTGGTGACGTCGCGCATGGTGCGACGCAGGTTGCGCTTCACCGCAGCGGCGGCCTTGCGCTTGCGTTCCATGGTCGGCTTTTCGTAGAACTCGCGCTTGCGCGTCTCGGCCAGAATTCCGGCCTTCTCGCAGGTGCGCTTGAAACGACGCAGAGCAAACTCGAATGGCTCGTTCTCGCGGACTTTTACACTGGGCATGGTGACTCCGTGGTGACAGAACCGACCCTTGCAGGCCGGGGTGAGCCGCACATTCTGCCAAGGCTTGGCCGAGTTTGCAAAACTTGCGTTATCGCCGGCCGCAGCCGCGGCGGTCCGGGAACTCGCTTTCCGTCCGGAAACCCGCAAGAATCGCAGTCTTTCCGCAATCACAACAAGGGTTTGGCGTGCGCGTACTGGGTATCGAAAGTTCCTGCGATGAAACCGGAGTCGCGGCCTATGACAGCGATCTCGGTCTGCGCGCCCACACCCTGTACAGCCAGATCGACCTGCATCGGGCCTATGGTGGGGTGGTGCCGGAACTCGCCTCGCGCGACCATATCCGCAAAGTGTTGCCGCTGATCCGGCAGACCCTGGCCGCGGCCAAATGGTCGCTCCAGCAGATCGATGGCATTGCCTACACTGCCGGCCCCGGACTGATCGGGGCCCTGTTGGTCGGGGCGGCGACGGCGCGCTCGCTGGCCTGGTCGCTCGAGATCCCGGCGATCGGCGTGCACCACATGGAGGGGCATCTGCTGGCGCCACTGCTCGAACCCGCTGCGCCGCAGCCGCCGTTCGTGGCTCTGCTGGTTTCCGGCGGCCATACCCAGTTGATCGAGGTGGCGGCGATCGGCCGCTATCGCCTGCTCGGCGACACCCTCGACGATGCCGTTGGCGAAGCCTTCGACAAGACCGCCAAGCTGCTCGGTCTGCCCTATCCGGGTGGCCCCGAGCTGGCGCGCCTGGCCACTTCCGGTCGGCCCGGCCGCTTCCGGTTTTCGCGGCCGATGTGTGATCGACCCGGACTCGATTTCAGTTTCAGTGGCCTCAAAACCCAGGTTTTGCTGGCCTGGCGCAACAGCGACCAGGACGCGGCGACCGCAGCCGACATTGCCCACGCATTCCAGGAGGCCGCCACCGAAACCCTCGAAATCAAATGCCTGCGCGCGCTCGATGCAACCGGGCTCGGCCGCCTGATCGTGGCCGGCGGAGTCGGTGCCAACTTGCGGTTGCGCGAACGGCTGGCCGCGGTTGCCGGCC
>JBGSKT010000036.1:0-2621 GCA_041741075.1 Lysobacterales bacterium | reverse complement strand
GTGGTGTGCTGCACCTGGCCCGCGACGCCATGGGCATCAAGCCGTTGTACTTTGTCGAATTCGCCGGACGCCTGCTGTTTGCCTCGGAAGTCAAGGCCTTCAAGCAGGTCCCCGGATTCGGTCTGCAGGCTTCGACGCTCGGCCTGCAGCAGTACCTGGAATTCGGGTACGTGTTCGATGAGGACCAGACCCTGTTTACTGGCGTCCGGAAATTGCCGCCCGGTTGTCGTGCCGAAATCCGCCGTGGTGGTGCGGCTCGGGTCGAGCGGTTTTTCTCCCCACCGGCGCCGTCCCCGGACGATCACCGCGATGAAACCGGGCGCGTCGATGAATTGCAGGCGGTGCTCGGTGAAGTCACCGCGCAACACCTGATCGCCGATGTGCCGCTGGGGCTGCTGCTGTCGGGCGGATTGGACTCAAGCGTGATTGCGGCGCTGGCGGCGCGCCAGGGTCCGTTGACCACGATCAGCATGGGTTTTGCGGATTCGGCGGTGGACGAGCGGCCGCAGGCGCGGCAGGACGCCGACTTCATCGGCTCCCAGCATCGGGAAGTGCTGATCACGCCGCAGCAGGTCATGCAGGAAGTGGAACAGGGCGCCTGGGTGTTCGACGATCTGTTTGCGGACTGGGGCACCTTGACCACGCGCCTGTTGTACCGCCGCTGTCGGGAGATGGGCATCAAGGTGGTGCTGGTCGGCGAGGGCGCCGATGAATTGTTTGGTGGCTACGATGTTTTCCGCACACCGGCCCGGCTCGGTCTGTGGCAGCAATTCCGGCTCTACCAGCGCTACGCCGGGCGCCGTCATGGCCGTCAGTTCGGCGCGTTCCGCAAAGTGTTCGGCGAGTACCTTGAAGTGGGCAACGGAGATGCCTTTCATGCCGTGCGCCTGTTCGAATCGCGGCAGCAACTGCCCAACCAGTACGTGATGAAAGTGGACAAGGCCAGCATGGCCGAGAGCATCGAAGCGCGCGCGCCGTATCTGGATCGGCGCGTCGCCGAGCTGGCGTATCGCACGCCGCGCGATTGGTTGCTGCGCGGCGGCGAAAACAAGTATCTGCTGCGCGCGCTGGCGCGGCGCGAACGGCTGCTGCCGGAGGCGATCAGCGCCAGAATCAAGTTTGGCGCGCCACTGGCGGCGAGCTGGATGGACGACAGCCCGGCGTTTCGCGCCTTCGCCCGCGAGCGATTGCTGGACGGCGTGTGGACCCGGCGGTTGGGCTTCGCTCCAGCGATGCACGCCTATTTTGTTTCGGGTCGATCGGGCTATCGGTTTCCGCGCGCGTTGTCGATCTTCCGCAATCTGGCCTGGCGCCTGCTGCTCTTGGAACTGTGGGCACCGTACTATCTCGACGAGCCGGCGGCATGATCGGGAACCTGGTCAGCACCGTCATCCCGGTCTTCAACCGCGGCGCCATGCTGCGCGAGGCGGTGGCCAGCGTGCTGGCGCAGACCTGGCGTCCGATCGAGATCATCATCGTCGATGATGGCTCGACCGACGATACGCCGGCAGTCGCCGCCGAGCTCGCGGCGAAACACCCAGAGATCGTGCGGGTGCTGCATCAAAGCAACGCCGGTCCGGGGGTGGCCCGACAGCGCGGTCTGGAAGACAGCCGGGGCGAGTTCGTGCAGTTTCTGGACAGCGACGATCTGTTGTTGCCGGAGAAGTTCGCATTGCAGGTGGCGGGGTTGCGTGGCGACCCGGAGGCGGGAATTGCCTACGGCAAGTCCTATCGGGAATCCCGGGGTGAACGCCGCCCGCATCCGGACGCGAGAATCTACGAACAGCCCCGCACGCTGTTCCCGGTGTTGCTCAAGTATCGAATCTGGGACACCCTCACCCCACTGTATCGACGTGATCTTCTCGACCAGGTCGGGCCCTGGCCACGGACCCGTCAGCTCGAAGACTGGGAATACGATGCCCAGGCCGCGGCACTCGGGGCCAAACTGGTTTTTGTCGATTCCTATCTCGCTGTCAGTTACGATCACGGCGGCGACCGGCTCTGCCATCTGTGGATGCGCGATCCCTCGGCCATGCGCGAGCGGGTTGCCGCTTATGTCGCCGTGCTGAACCATGCCAAGCGCGCGGGCGTGCCCCGCGACTCGGTGGAAATGCGTCAGTTCGTGCGCAGCCTGTTCTGGATGGCGCGCACTGCCGGCAGCTACGGCCTGCCAGACGAAGCGCGACGCCTGTTCGATCTGGCCCGGTCCGAGGCCCTGCATCCGGGCTGGGACTATCGGCTATTTGCCTGGATGGCGGCGCTGTTCGGTTGGACGCGGGCCAGTCGCTGGGCGGATCGGCTGGCACGGCGAGCGGCATGAGCGCCAGCCCGGAAGTGTCGGTAGTGATGAGCGTCTACAACGGCGCCGACCATCTGGCCGAGACCCTCGACAGTGTGCTGAACCAGCAAGGCTGCGATCTGGAGTTCATCGTTATCGACGATGGCTCGACCGATACCAGTGCGCGGATTCTGGATGACTACGCCGCCCGCGATCCGCGCTTGCGGGTCGTGCATCAGGCAAACACAGGGCTCACTCGCGCCTTGATCCACGGCTGCGAATTGGCACGGGGCGAGTTCATTGCCCGTCAGGATGCTGGGGATGTCTCGCTGCCGGGGCGGCT
>JBGSKT010000035.1:0-1579 GCA_041741075.1 Lysobacterales bacterium | reverse complement strand
CGCCGCTGCCTGCGGCGACCACCCGACCGATCACCCGGCTGGCCAGGCCATGCCCGCTCAGGCAGGCCCGCGCCGCCTCGACTTCGGCCGGGTCGAGCAAGACGGTGAAGCCGATGCCGCAGTTGAAGGTGCGCCACATTTCCTGATCGGCGATGTTTCCGGCGCGCTGCAACCAGGCGAACACCGGCGGCAGTGCCAGCGCCGCGGCGTCGATGTGCAGCGCCAGCGATTCCGGTAGCACCCGGATGATATTCTCGCGCAGGCCGCCGCCGGTGATGTGCGCCATGGCGTGCACTGGCAGCCGGCCGAGCAGGTCGAGGATTGGTTTGACGTAGATCGTGGTCGGCGCCAACAAGGCATCGGCCAGGGTGCCGGCGCCGAGCGGCGTGTCGAGCGCGGTGCCGGAAAGTGCCAACACCTTGCGGATCAGCGAGTAGCCGTTCGAATGTGGACCGCTGGATTCGATGCCGAGGATCGCGTCGCCGACGCGCAGTTTGCTGCCGTCGAGCAGCTCGGATTTCTCGACTGCGCCGACGGTGAACCCGGCCAGGTCGTATTCGCCGGCCGCGTACATGTCGGGCATTTCTGCGGTCTCGCCACCGACCAGGGCGCAGCCGGCCAGTTCGCAGCCGCGGGCGATGCCGCCGATCACCGCCACCGCGGTCTCGACGTCGAGCTTGCCGGTGGCGAAATAATCCAGGAAGAACAGCGGTTCGGCGCCCTGTACCAGCACGTCATTGACGCACATGGCGACCAGGTCGATGCCGATACGGTCGTGGCGGCCGAGCTGCTGGGCGAGCTTGAGCTTGGTGCCGACGCCGTCGGTGCCGGATACCAGCACCGGTTCGCGGTAGCGTCCGCCGAGTTCGAACAAGGCACCAAAGCCGCCCAGTCCGCCCATCACTCCCTGGCGGAACGTGCGCGCCACCAGGGGTTTGATGCGCTCGACCACGGCTTCGCCGGCATCAATATCGACGCCGGCATCGCGGTAGCGGAGACCGGGGTTTTCATGCTGGGTTGCTGACATGGGCCGGCGCAAGAAGGTCGGTGGCAGGGTCCCGACCAGCATAGCAGTGGGGCGTCGGATGTCGGGAGTGGGGAGACGGTGAGGAAGCCGATGATTTGGGCGCGACCGGATTCGAGAGCCGCAATGCTTTCAAGCAGACGCCGGGGTGCTTTGGGCTGCACAGTCGGCAGGAAGTTTCCGCAAGCGCCTTGAAATCGTTGCCTGGCTAAAATGCAGCGGGTGCGCGCCCGAGCCAGGTACGCGTTCACCAGCAGGCCCACCAGCAACCGCTGTGGGCGCCTGTCGATCACCTTGTATCGCGCCAGCGCCGTCGCCCCCTGGTCCTCAGTCGTCTGACTTCTGCCTTATGATGAGCACCCCTGTATCCGCTGGACCCACGATGCGTTGGACGCTTTTGCTGCTGCTTTTGATCGCCGCGACCGGAACCGGTCGCGAGGTCGCGATTTTCACCGGTCAGGCGGTGCTGGCGGGCGAGACGGCCGATCCGGCGGCGCTGGAAGCGGCGCTGCGCACGGCACTGCAACAGGTGCTGGTGAAAGCCTCCGGCGACCG
>JBGSKT010000034.1:0-4139 GCA_041741075.1 Lysobacterales bacterium | reverse complement strand
GGCTGGCCGCTGGCATCGAGTGCCGCGGCCAGCGCCGGGCCACGGCGTTCGTTTGACTGTTCGGGTTGGGCGTCGGCAACCGCGTCGATCCGCACGGCTAGGCGCCTGGGTGAATTGAGCGCACGCGCGCTGGCCGCGTCGCAATCGATACCGCGTTTGGCGAGTCCGGACAGCACCCCGTCGAGGAACGCACGCGACAGTTCGTCCAGCGCTTTCGGTGGCAGCTCTTCGGTGCCGAGTTCGATCAACAGGCTGTGCTTGGCGGTCATGTGATTCGGCTTCGGCTGGATTGGTGTGAAGTGGATCGGTGTTCGGACTTGCTCTTGTGAGTGTTGCCCTTCGACTTCGCTGCGCTACGCTCAGGGCGAACGGTTTAGCTTCAGGCTTTTCGACTTCGCTGCGCTACGCTCAGGGCGAACGGTTTGTGGCGGCTTTGGACTTCAGCCCTGGGAAGCCGAGTTTTTCGCGTTGGGCGTAGTAGCACTCGGCAACCGCGCGGGCGATGCCGCGCACGCGCAGGATGTAGCGCTGGCGTTCGGTCACGCTGATCGCGCGGCGCGCGTCGAGCAGGTTGAAACTGTGGCTGGCCTTGCACACCTGTTCGTAAGCCGGCAGCGGCAACCCGAGCGCGACCAGTTTTTGCGCTTCGGCCTCGTGCGCGTTGAACGCGTGCAATAGTTCCTCGACATTGGCGTGTTCGAAGTTGTAGGCGCTCTGCTCGACTTCGTTCTGGTGGTGGACATCGCCGTAGCTGACCACACCCTGCGGGCCGCGCGTCCACACCAGGTCGTAGACGTTGTCCTGGTTTTGCAGGTACATGGCCAGGCGTTCCAGGCCATAGGTAATTTCGCCGGTGACCGGGCGGCAGGCGAGCCCGCCGGCCTGCTGGAAATAGGTGAACTGGGTGACTTCCATGCCATTCAACCAGACTTCCCAGCCCAGACCCCAGGCGCCCAGGGTGGGCGATTCCCAGTTGTCCTCGACGAAGCGCAGGTCGTGGACCAGCGGGTCGATGCCGAGCGCCTTGAGCGAACCGATGTACAGATCGAGGATGTCGGTCGGGTTCGGCTTCAGCACCACCTGGTACTGGTAATAGCGTTGCAGCCGGTTCGGGTTGTCGCCATAGCGGCCGTCGCTTGGCCGCCGCGAGGGCTGCACGTAGGCGGCACGCCAGGGCTCCGGCCCGAGCGCGCGCAGGAAAGTGGCCGGGTGGAAGGTGCCGGCGCCGACTTCGGTATCCAGCGGCTGGATCAGCACGCAGCCCTGTGCCGACCAGTAACGGTTCAGGCTCTGGATCAGTTCCTGGAAGCTCAGTGCGTTCATTCGGGCGAGCCATGCGGCAAAGCGGCGTAGTATAACGGTCTGCCGGCCCGCGCCGGTTGTCTTTCGCGTTCGTGAGGTGGCAATGAGCACTGTACCCAAGGACCTGCCCGTCGAAGTCCGGGCCGATTTCAGTTCGCACGGCTTCAGCACCGGCAAGCGCCTCGATCTGGACGAGGTGCTGGCGCAGATGCTGGCCGACGGCCTGATCGGCGAGGACGACGCCAAGCGCACCAAGGTGGCGCGCAGCAGCGCCCGCAACGACGTGCACCCGATGGTGCTGATCGCCAACGCCAAGTTCAACGACGCCCGGCACCCGGATCAGCAACTCAGTCTGGAGATGCTGATGGAGTGGCTGGCCAACCGCGCCGGACTGCCCTATCTGCGTATCGATCCGACCAAGATCGACGTGGCCAAGGTCGGCCAGGTGGTGGCGCCGAGTTACGCCGCGCGCTACCGCATCCTGCCGATCGCGATCGGCGAGCACGAGGTCAGCTTCGCCACCAGCGAGCCGTTCGACGATCGCTGGGTGGCCGATCTGGCGCGCATGCTGCGCCGCGAAGTGCAGCGGGTGGTGGCCAATCCGCTCGACGTCAATCGCTATCTGATGGAGTTTTACGGCGTCACCAAGAGCGTCAAGCAGGCGCGCCACGGCAAGGATGGCAAGGGCGAGAAGTCCGACGGCGGCAT
Source organism: Lysobacterales bacterium (assembly GCA_041741075.1). Taxonomy (GTDB): domain Bacteria; phylum Pseudomonadota; class Gammaproteobacteria; order Xanthomonadales; family Ahniellaceae; genus 0-14-3-00-62-12. The sequence continues at coordinate 2,129 of JBGSKT010000034.1, read as the reverse complement.
CCTGCCGAATTTCGAGCAGCTGATCGAGCTCGGCAAATCCGGCGATGTCGCGGCCGAGGACAGCCATGTCGTGCGTATCGTCGACTGGCTGCTGCAATACGCCTACGAACAGCGCGCCAGCGATATCCATATGGAGCCGCGACGCGAGGTCAGCGGGGTGCGTTTCCGCATCGACGGCGTGCTGCACAAGGTGTTCGAAGTGCCGACGCCGGTGATGCTGGCGGTGATCAGCCGGGTCAAGATTCTCGGCCGGCTGGATATCGCCGAACGTCGGCGTCCGCAGGACGGCCGCATCAAGACCCGCTCGCCCGGCGGCCGTGAAGTCGAAATGCGGCTGTCGACCATGCCGACCGCGTTCGGCGAAAAGGTGGTGCTGCGCATTTTCGATCCGGACGTGGTGGTCAAGGGCTTCGCCGAACTGGGCTTTGGCGAGCGCGACGAGCGTGCCTGGCGCGACATGGTCGAGCGCCCGCACGGGATCGTGCTGGTAACCGGGCCGACCGGTTCCGGCAAGACCACGACTTTGTATTCGACGCTGAAGTTTCTGGCCAAGCCCGAGATCAATGTGTGCACGGTCGAGGACCCGATCGAAATGATCGCGCCCGAATTCAACCAGATGCAGGTGCAGCAGAATATCGACCTGACCTTCGCCGCCGGGGTGCGCACCCTGCTGCGCCAGGACCCGGACATCATCATGGTCGGCGAGATCCGCGATCTGGCCACCGCCGAGATGGCGGTGCAGGCCTCGCTGACCGGGCACCTGGTGCTGTCCACCCTGCACACCAATGACGCGCCCTCGGCGGTGACCCGGCTGCTCGATTTGGGCGTGCCGCATTATCTGATCCAGAGCACGCTGAACGGCATCATCGCGCAGCGGCTGGTGCGCCGGCTGTGCCCGCATTGCAAGGTCGCGGTCGCGCCCAGCGACAGCGAATGGCAATCGCTGGTGCAGAATCTGCGGCTGGCCAAGCCGGCCAAGGTGGCCACCGCCAAGGGTTGCAACCATTGCCGCAACACCGGCTTCCTCGGGCGCAGCGCGATCTACGAGATCCTGCCGATCAATTCGACCCTGCGCAAGGGCATCACCGCTTCGCTCGACCTGCCCGCGTTCCAGCAACTGGCGATCCAGGGCGGCATGCGGCCGTTACGCTACGCCGCCGCTGAACTGGTCGCGCGCGGCCTGAGCACCATCGCTGAAGTGGTCTCGGTGCTGCCGCCGGTGGATTGAGCGGGAAGTGGACGCAACTCAACCCAGAAACAGCCGGTAGGCGGGGTTGGCGGTTTCTTCGACGTGGGCGTAGCCGAGCCCGTGCAACCAGTCTTGAAACGCGCTGTGCTCGCCGTGCGGCACCTGCACACCGACCAGCACGCTGCCGTAGTCGGCGCCATGGTTGCGGTAATGGAACAGCGAGATGTTCCAGGCGTGGGTCATCGATTGCAGGAATTCGGCCAGCGCCCCGGGCCGTTCCGGAAACTCGAAGCGCAGCAGCCGCTCGTCGGTGGCGGCGGCCGAACGGCCACCGACCAGATGGCGCAGATGCGATTTGGCCAGTTCGTCGTCGGTGAGATCGAGTACCGGGTAGCCGTGCGCCTGCAGCTGCGCGATCAGGGCCAGGGTTTGGCCGCGGTCGCCGGTCTCCACGCCGACAAATACGTGGGCGGCATCGGCGTCGCTGTAGCGGTAATTGAATTCGGTGATGCTGCGTGTGCCGATCAGGATCATGAACTGCTGGTAGGCGCCGGGACGCTCGGGCAAGGTGACGGCGAGCACCGCTTCGCGCTGTTCGCCGACCTCGGCGCGCTCGGCGACGAAGCGCAGCCGATCGAAATTCATGTTGGCGCCGCTCGCCACCGCGACCAGGGTCGCGCCCTGTTGTGGATGCTGTTGCAGATATTGCTTGGCGCCGGCGATCGCCAGCGCACCGGCCGGTTCCAGGATCGAACGGGTATCTTCGAACACGTCCTTGATCGCGGCGCAGATCGCGTCGGTATCGACGGTGATCATCGCGTCGACATGGGCCTGGCACAGGCGGAAGGTTTCGACACCGACCTGGCGCACCGCGGCGCCATCGGCAAACAGGCCGACGCTGGCGAGCGTGACCCGTGCGCCGGCCGCGAGCGAGGCGGTC
>JBGSKT010000033.1:0-4020 GCA_041741075.1 Lysobacterales bacterium | reverse complement strand
TGGCGCATGCCCCAGACCTTGTCGGTTTCCTGGTCCTTGGTGGTGACCAGGATGACCGGAATATGGCTGGTCTTGGGGTCCTTGCTGATTTGACGGGTCGCCTGAAAACCGTTCAGGTTGGGCATCACCACGTCCATCAGGATCAGGTCGGGCAGCTCGCGCTTGGCGACTTCGATGCCTTGCTGGCCGTCTTCGGCGGTGATGACTTCGTGCCCCATCTTTTGCAGAATGCGGCGCAGCGCCTCAATCTGTGAGGGTGAATCATCGACGATCAGAATGCGCCCCATGTTTGTCCTCTCTTCATTCTGTATGGCAGTGGTTGCAATAGTGCGGAATCGGCTCGACGGTTCAGAGCTTGACCAGTGTACGTCCGAGCGAGCCGCCGGATAGCATCGTAGCAAAAACGGCGGGCAATTCGTCCAATGTCCGCTCGCCGGTGCAAATCCGGTCGAGCGCGCGGGGTTTCCAGGGCCCGGCCAGCCGGTCCCACAGGCTGCGGCGGATGCTGAAGGCGGTCTGCGCCGAGGCAATGCCGAGCAGGCTGAGCCCGCGGATGATGAAGGGCATCACCGTGGAGTGCAATTCGGCGCCGCCGGCCATGCCGCAGCTGGCGATATTGCCGTAGGGATGGATCACCCGGGTCAGTCCGGACAGCATCTCGCCACCGACATTGTCGATCGCCCCGGCCCAGCGGCTGGTCTCCAGCGGGCGCTGTCCCCAGAACAACTCACGGCGGGAGATGCATTGGCTGGCACCCAGGCCGAGCAGGCTGTCGAAGGCGTCGAGCTTGGCGCTGATCGCATGCACCTCGTATCCGGCGGTGGCGAGCAGATCGACCGCCAGCATGCCGACCCCGCCGCTTGCCCCGGTGACCACGATCGGGCCCATTTCCGGGTTCTGCCCGTTGGCCTCCATCCGCCACAGCGCCAGCGCGGCGGTAAAGCCGGCGGTGCCGAGGATCATCGATTCGCGCAGGCTGAGGCCGGCCGGCAGCAGGATCGCCGAGCGCGAGTCGATGCGGGCGAACTCGCTGTAACCGCCATCGCGGGTCTCGGACAGGCCGCAACCGGTCACCAGTACGGCGTCGCCTTCCTTGAAGCCGGGCATCGCAGACTGAAGCACATGGCCGGCGACATCGATGCCGCCGACCAGAACCGGCTCACGCAGGATCTTGCCGGCCCCGGTGCCGGCCAGTGCGTCCTTGTAATTGACGCTGCTGTAGGCAACTTTTATTACCAGGTCGCCGGGATGGAGTTGCTCGAGGCCCAGCGCTTCGATCCCGGCCCAGTGCTGTTTGCGCTCGGCATGAATGCGAAACGCGTTGAAGGTGGCCGGGATCATCGGCTGCTCACGGCGCCGGGCTGAGTTCGACCACGAGCGGTTTGCCCAGGTTCTTGAATGGCAGGACGCCGACATGCGCGGCGTGGCCTTCGTGCTGCACCAGGAGCTGCACCGACTTTGGCTTGTACGTGCATTTCTTCTTGCCGAACACGCCGCCCGAGCTCTGGCTGTCGTAGCCCAGGGTCAGTTCGAAATGGCCGTTTTCGTCGCTGACGCCCGAGGCCGACAGATTGGTGGCGCGATTTTCGTTCCAGTGGATTTCCACCGTGGCCCCGGCCACCGGCTGACCGTTGGCCTGCACCTGGCCGGATACTGCCTGCGTGACCACCGGACACTGATCGGCCGCGGCTACCGGCAGGGCGGTCAGAGCGAGCAGGAACCACAGGCTGTATCGATTCATCGGGCACCTCAATTGGATTTGTGGATGGCGCGCTTGTCGACCGCCATGGCCGCCTCGTGCACCGCCTCGGACAAGGTTGGATGCGCGTGGCAGATGCGCGCCAGATCTTCGGCCGAACCATTGAATTCCATGGTCACCACCGCTTCGTGGATCAGTTCGGAAACGACCGGACCAACCATGTGCACACCAAGCAGGCGGTCGGTCTCGGCGTGGGCGATCACCTTGACCATGCCGGCGGTCTCGTTCATGGCGACCGCGCGCCCGATCGCCGCAAACGGAAAACTGCCGGTCCGATAGGGTATGCCCAGGGCCTTGAGTTCCGCCTCGGTTTTGCCGACCCAGGCGATCTCGGGTTCGGTGTAGATCACCCAGGGCACGGTATCCAGATTCACATGGCCGGGTTTGCCGGCGATGATTTCGGCGACCGCGATACCCTCTTCCGAGCCCTTGTGCGCCAGCATCGGGCCGCGCACGCAGTCGCCGATCGCCCAGACGCCCTCGACCCCGGTCCAGCAATGCGCATCGACCGTGATCCGGCCACGCTCATCGATCTTGACCCCGGTGCCTTCGGCGAGCAAATTGTTCACATTGGGCCGGCGCCCGACCGCGACCAGCAGCTTGTCGACGACCAGGGTCTTGTCGCCCTGGGCGTCGCTGTAGCGCAGCGCCACGGCGCCTTCCTTGACCACGCTGGCCGAGCACTTGGCACCGAGCAGAATTTTCAATCCCTGTTTGTCGAATTCGCGTCGTGCCAGCCGCGCCACGTCGGTATCGGCCGCGGGCAGAAACTCGGGCAGGGCTTCGATGATGGTGACTTCGGCCCCCAGACGCCGCCACACCGAGCCCAGTTCCAGCCCGATCACGCCGGCACCGATCACGCCCAGACGCTTGGGCACCTCGGTGAAATCGAGTGCGCCAGCGTTGTCGACGATGTATTTGCCATCGAAGCGCGCGAACGGCAGTTCCACCGGCACCGAGCCCGGCGCCAGGATGACGTTGCTCGCCTGCAATTGCTGCGCGCTGCCGTCGTGGCCGCTGACTTCGACCACGCGCCCGGGCAGCAGGCGAGCGATCCCGGCGATGCTGGTGACCTTGTTGGCCTTGAACAGCATGCCGATGCCACCGGTGAACTGTTTGACGATCCGGTCCTTGCGCCCGACCATGGTGCCGATATTGATCCGGGTATGGTCGGCGCTGATGCCGTGGTCCTTGAAACCGTGGTTCAGATTGTGGAACTGGCGGCTGGAATCGAGCAGCGCCTTGGACGGAATGCAGCCGATATTGAGGCAGGTGCCGCCCAGCGCGGGCGTGCCGTCCTTGCCGATGAAGCCATCGATGCAGGCGACGCTGAGTCCGAGCTGGGCGGCACGGATCGCGGCGACATAGCCGGCCGGTCCGGCACCGATCACGATCACGTCGAAGTTTTGCATGGGGAGTCCTGGTGGGGAAGGAGCGTTTTAGGTTTTCGGTTTTCGGTGTTCGGTGTACCGGCGGGAATCCGAACACGGAAAACTGAAAACCGAACACCGCTGTTATCAAAGCCCGAGCAACATCCGCTGCGGGTTCTCCAACTGGTTCTTGATGTCGACCAGAAACAGTACCGCGTCCTTGCCGTCGATGATGCGGTGGTCGTAGCTGATCGCGACGTACATCATCGGCGCAGCGCTAACCTGGCCGTTTTCGACGATGGCGCGTTCCTTGATCGCGTGCATGCCGAGGATGGCGCTCTGCGGCGGGTTGACGATTGGAGTCGAGAACAGCGAGCCGAAAGTGCCGCCATTGGTGATGGTAAAAGTGCCGCCCTGCAGGTCTTCCAGTGCCAGGCCGCCCTCGCGGGCCTTCTTGGCGAAATTGCCGATCGCTTTTTCGATTTCGGCGAAGCCCATGGTCTCTGCGCTGCGCAGCACCGGGGTGACCAGGCCTTTGTCGGTGGCGACCGCGATCGAGATGTCGCTGTAGCCGTGGTAGATCACGTCGTTGCCGTCGACCGAGGCATTGACGATCGGATGCCGGCGCAGGGCTTCGGCCGCGGCGCGGACAAAGAAGCTCATGAAACCGAGTTTGACGCCATGGGCCTTCTCGAATGCCTCGCCGTGGCTCTTGCGCAGGTCGGCGACCGCACGCAGGTTGATCTCGTTGAACGAGGTCAACATCGCGATCGAATTCTTCGCCTGCATCATGCGTTCGGCAATGCGGCCGCGCATGCGCGTCATCGGTACGCGCTGCTCGGAACGTGGCCCGGCGGCGACCGCTGGCTGCGGGCTCGGTGCCGGTGCTGG
>JBGSKT010000032.1:0-2573 GCA_041741075.1 Lysobacterales bacterium | reverse complement strand
CCCGACTCCCGCCCCCTCCCGCCCCCTCCCGCCTCTCCCGCCGATTCATAATTCCAGGCGACTGCGCTAGTCTGGACGGTCATCCGGATTGAGCGCTGCCGGGCAACCGGCGGGCGGACGCGCATGCACGAACATTATGATCCCAAGGCGGTCGAGGCGGCCGCGCAGGCCTTCTGGAACCGCACCCACGCCTTCGAGGTCGACGAGCGGAGCGAGCGGCCCAAGTATTTCTGCCTGTCGATGCTGCCCTACCCATCGGGTGCGCTGCACATGGGTCATGTGCGCAACTACACGATCGGCGATGTGATCAGCCGGCACAAGCGCATGACCGGGCACAACGTGCTGCAGCCGATGGGCTGGGACGCGTTCGGCCTGCCGGCCGAGAATGCGGCGATCAAGAACCAGGTGCCGCCGGCGGCCTGGACCTATCAGAATATCGCGCACATGAAGCAGCAGTTGCAGTCGCTCGGCTACGCGATCGACTGGACCCGCGAGTTCGCCACCTGCCGTCCGGAGTACTACCACTGGGAGCAGTTGTTCTTCACTCGGCTGTTCCGCAAGGGCGTGGTCTATCGCAAAAATGCGGTGGTCAACTGGGATCCGGTCGACGGCACCGTGCTCGCCAACGAACAGGTGATCGATGGCCGCGGCTGGCGCTCGGGCGCCCTGGTCGAGCGTCGCGAGATTCCACAGTGGTTCTTCCGCATCACCGATTACGCCGAGGAATTGCTGGCCGGGCTGGATCGGCTGCCCGGCTGGCCAGATGCGGTCAAGACCATGCAACGCAACTGGATCGGGCGTTCCGAGGGCCTGGAGATCCGCTTCGAGGTGGACGGCAGCGAGCCGCTCAGCGTGTACACGACACGCCCGGACACCCTGCTCGGGGTGACCTTCCTGTCGGTGGCGGCCGAGCATCCGCTGGCCGTGGCCGCTGCGGCCGACCATCCTGAGCTGGCCGCGTTCTGCGCAGAATGCCGGCAAAGCGGGGTCGCCGAGGCCACCGTCGAGACCCAGGAAAAGCGCGGCATGGCGACCGGACGTTTCGCCATCCACCCGATCAGTGGGGCACGTCTGCCGATCCATGTCGCCAATTTCGTTTTGATGGGCTACGGCACCGGCGCGGTGATGGCGGTGCCGGGCCACGACCAGCGCGACTGGGAATACGCCAAAAAATATCGTCTGCCGATCGTGCCGGTGATCGCTCCGGTCGATGGCGGCGCGATCGATGTGGATGCCGCGCCTTACACCGAGCACGGCGTCTGCGTGAACTCGGGCGAGTTCGATGGACTCGATTTCGCGGCCGCCTTCACCGCGATCGCTGATCGGCTGGCCTTGAGCGGACGGGGTACACGCCGGGTCAACTACCGCTTGCGCGACTGGGGTGTGAGTCGGCAGCGTTACTGGGGTTGCCCGATTCCGATCATCTATTGCGAACACTGCGGGGCACTGCCGGTGCCGGAAGATCAGTTGCCGGTGCTGCTTCCCGAAGACGTGGTGGTCGATGGCGTGAAGTCGCCGATCAAGTCCTACCCGGCCTGGCGCAAGGTGGCCTGCCCGGGCTGTGGCCGGCCCGCCGAGCGCGAGACCGACACCTTCGATACCTTCATGGAATCGAGCTGGTACTACGCGCGTTACACCTCGCCCGGGGCCAGCGACCTGGTCGATCAGCGCGCCAATTACTGGCTGCCGGTCGACCAGTACATCGGCGGCATCGAGCACGCGATCCTGCATCTGTTGTATTTCCGCTTCTTCCACAAGCTAATGCGCGATGCCGGCCTGGTCGCGAGCGACGAGCCGGCGACCAACCTGCTCTGCCAGGGCATGGTGATCGCCGACACCTATTACCGCGAGGCCGCCAATGGCAGCCGCAATTGGTTCAACCCGGCAGAGGTCGAGACCGTGCTGGACGAGCGCGGCAAGGTAGTCGGCGCCCGCCTGATCAGCGACGGCCAGCCGGTCGCCATCGGCGGCACCGAGAAGATGGCCAAATCGAAGAACAACGGTGTCGACCCGCAGACCATGATCGACAAATACGGCGCCGACACCGTGCGACTGTTTTCGATGTTCGCGGCGCCGCCGGAACTGTCTCTGGAATGGCTCGAATCCGGGGTCGAGGGCATGGCCCGGTTCCTGCGCCGGCTGTGGCGCGAGATCCATCTGCATGTCAGCAGCGGCCCGGCCCCGGCGCTCGATGTTGGCGCGCTCGACGCCGCCCAGAAAGCGATTCGCTGCAAACTGCACGAGACCATCGCCAAGGTGGGCCACGATATCGGTGCACGTCACACCTTCAATACCGCGATCGCGGCGGTGATGGAATTGATGAATGCCCTGGCCCGCTTCGACGACCCGAATGCAGCGGCCCGGGCGGTGCGCCAGGAGGCGTGGACGGCGGTGGTGCTGTTGTTGAACCCGATCACCCCGCACATCGCGCACGCGCTGTGGCAGGCGCTCGGGCACGGCGAGACCCTGATCGAGGACCAGCCGTTCCCGCAGGCCGACCCGGTCGCCATGCAGCGCGACCTGCTCACCCTGGCGGTGCAGGTCAATGGCAAGCTGCGCGGCACCATCACGGT
>JBGSKT010000031.1:0-1906 GCA_041741075.1 Lysobacterales bacterium | reverse complement strand
CCACTGGGTCTGGGTCTGCCCATTGCCGGACGCACTGGATGCGGCCGACTGCGGCCCGCTACTGTGCGGCGGCATCACCGTGTTCGCGCCCCTGCACGAACTCGGTATTGCGCCCAGCGCCCGCGTCGGCGTGGTCGGCATCGGCGGGCTCGGGCATCTGGCGCTGAAGTTCTGCAAGGCCTGGGGCTGCGAAGTGACCGCGTTCACTTCGAGCGATTCCAAGGCCGAGGAAGCGCGTGCCTTCGGCGCCCACCGGGTGCTGTCGAGCCGGGACTCCGCGGCGATCGGCGCGATCGCCGGTTCGCTCGATCTGATCATCGATACGGTCAATGCGCCACTCGACTGGAATGCCCTGCTCGGCGCGCTGGCGCCGAACGGCCGGCTGCACGTAGTCGGCGCGGTGCTGGAGCCGATCCCGGTGCCGGCCTTTGCGCTGATCATGGGCCAGAAGTCGATTTCGGGATCGCCGACCGGTTCGCGCCCGGCCATCGACACCATGCTGGCCTTTGCCGCACGCCACCAGGTGACAGTGCAGACCGAACACTTCCCGATGCGCGAGGTCAATGCGGCGATGGATCATCTGCGCGCCGGCCGCGCGCGTTACCGCATCGTGCTGGACGCCGACTTCGATTGAACGCCGCTCTGCCAGCCGGGTCTTTGGTTCCTCATGCCCGCTCGCCAGCCGTTGCCGCCGCCGCTAGCGGGCGTCGGCGTAACGCTTGACCAGGGCGTACAGAAAACGCCGGCCATCGAGCAGCGACTGGACCCGGATGCGTTCGTCCAGCCCATGCGCATGGCTGCCCTCGGCGTCATGGAACAGGCCGGACACGCCATAGGTGGGGATGCCGGCGGCATTGAGATAGCGCCCGTCGGTGGCGCCGGTGGTCATGGTCGGCACGATCGCGACGCCCGGCCAGATGCCGGCCGCGACCTTGCCGATCGGGTCGAGGATGGCCGCGGTCAGCGCCGGTGGCGTGGTCGAGCTACCGATCTCGCCGACCGGCTGTAGCGTGATCCCGGGATCGGCCAGTACCTCGGCCAGTGTGGCCTGCACCGCGGCCACCGGCACGCCGGGCAGGATCCGGCAATTGACGTTGGCGGAAACCTGCTGCGGCAGCGCGTTCGGCGCGTGTCCGCCTTTGATCATGGTGGCGACGCAGGTGGTGCGCAGCACGCCGTTCCAGCTGGGGTTGAGGTCCCACAGCCGCGCGGCCGCTGCCTGATCGGGCGGATCGGCGAGCACGGCGCGCATATCGGCCGCGACCGCCGGGGCGACCAGTCTGGCCTGTGCTTCAAAATAGCCGCGGGTGGCTGCATTCACCGCGATCGGAAACTGGTACGCGCCGAGCCGGGCCAGGGCCGCCGCCAGGCGGGTGATCGGGTTCTGTTTTTTCGGCCACGAACTGTGCCCGCCGGCGTCGGTCAAACCCAGGGTGAAATCCTGGTAGACCTTTTCGCCGGTCTGTACCTGCAGCGCCAGCGGCTGGCCGTTGTCGTCGAGTTCGCCGCCGGCCCCTTCGTTCAGCGCAAACTGGGCGTCGAGTGCCTGCGGATGGTTGTGCAGCAGCCAGTCCACACTGTTGAATTCGCTGGCGGTTTCTTCGCCACAGGTCAACGCCAGCTTGATGCCGCGGCGCGGCACATAGCCTTGCTGGCGATAGCGGATCAAATTGTCGGTGAACACCGCCGCCATCGCCTTGTCATCGCTGACGCCGCGCGCATAGAACCAGCCATTCTCTTCCACCAGGGTGAACGGATCGCGCTGCCAGTCGGCGCGATTGGCTTCGACCACATCGATGTGAGCGAGCAGCAGCAGCGGTTTCAGGCGAGCGTCGCGGCCGCGCAGCAAGGCGATCAGGGCGCCGTCTTCGGGACGCTCGGCCGGGGCCAGCACCTCGGCATCGGC
>JBGSKT010000030.1:0-2287 GCA_041741075.1 Lysobacterales bacterium | reverse complement strand
GCTCGGCCGCGGCCCTGCACCTGGAACTGCTGCCGAACCCCGACATCGTGGCCGAGGTCGCGGCCCTGCCGACGCGGCCGTTCGTGGTTGGCTTCGCCGCCGAGACCGACGATCCGCTCGGCCACGCCCGTGCCAAACGGGTGGCCAAGCGGCTCGACCTGATTGCCGCCAACCGGATCGGTTGCGGCGCGGTCGGTTTCGAGTCCGAAGAAAACCAGCTCACCCTGATCTGGGCGGATGGCGAACAGGCCTTGCCGCGCAGCGCCAAGAACGTGCAGGCACGCGCCTTGCTTGCCCATGTTGCCGCCCGCCTGGGCCAGACCGTTGCGCGCGGATGAACATCGACATCGATATCAAGCTGCTCGATAAGCGACTCGGCGCCGAGTTTCCGCTGCCGGCCTACGCCACCGCCGACGCCGCCGGCCTCGACTTGCGGGCGATGCTCGACACAGCGCTGACGCTCGCGCCCGGAGCCTGCGAGCTACTCCCCACCGGTATTGCGGTGCATATCGCCGACCCCGGGGTATGCGCGGTGATCCTGCCGCGCTCCGGACTGGGTCACCGGCACGGTATCGTGCTCGGCAACCTGGTCGGTTTGATCGATGCCGATTATCAGGGACAATTGCTGGTCAGTTGCTGGAACCGTTCCGAGACCGCCTTCACCATTGCCCCCGGCGAGCGCATCGCGCAGCTGGTGCTGCTGCCGGTGCTGCGGGCGCGGTTCCGGCCGGTCACCGAATTCGCCGCAAGCGCCCGCGGCGAAGGTGGTTTTGGACACAGTGGGCGGACTTAGGCCGGGAAATCGTGATGCTCAAGATGCGAAAACCGAAGACCGCGCTGGAAACCGCAATGAGCGGCAAGGCGGCCAGCATCAACCTTGAGCGCGCCGGTATGAGCGCGGCCCTCACCGTGTTTGCCGGTATCGCCGTGCTGTGCGTCTACCAGGCCCTGATGGTGTTTGCCGAGAACCGCGCCGAGTCCGAATTGCTGGTGCTGCGCGACCAGGCGGTGGCCAGGATCAGCGCCTGGGTGGGCAAACAGCAGGAGGTCCTGGGTGTGGCGCTCGCCGACCCGGCCCTGGTCGGTGCGCTAGACAGCGCCGACCCCGAAGTCCGCAAGGGTGCCCGCGCGGTGTTGGTCAACCATCTGCCCCTGCTCAACGAAGCCGAGTTCTTCGCCCCCGATCTACTGGTGCTGCTCGATTCCGACCTGGGCGGCTTCGGCTACGCCAAGGCCGGAATCCTGGCCGAAGCACGGCAACTGCATGGCGTCGCCCGCGCGCAGATGCACCATTGCATCAACACCGAAGGCGATTGCCTGGCGCTGGCACAGCCGGTACTGGATGGGCAACGCGAGCTCGCTTTTGCTTACGTATTGCTGCCGATCCAGGGCCTCTATGCGGAACTGGGCACGGCCGCGCCCGGCGGCGTGCTCAGCCTGCTGCAGGGCTCGACCTCGGGCAGCGACTGGGCCCTGCGCCAGATCGGTGATATCAGCGCCGACGATGCCAGTGTCAATGTCGAGCGCAAGCCGATCGCGCAGAGTCATTTCCTGGTCAGCGCCCAGCGCAGCACGCTGTTCAAGCCGGGCATGATTTTCCCGGCGCTGGATACGCGCAATGGCTTCGCCCTGCTTGGTATCGCCTTGCTCAGTGCGCTGGCGGCGCTGGCGCTGATCTACAAGCGCCTGTTCCCCAACGGCCTGATCCGCAAGCCCGCAGCCGCACCCGAAGAAGAACGGATGCCGGCAGCGGCGGCCAGGAAGCCGTCGCGAATTTCGGGCGTGGACAAAGGCGTCGAGAGCGGAATCGACGTCCACGAAGGCCCGGCCGCGCCGGCCGTGGCGATGGCCACCGCGATCGACCGCAGTATTTTTCGCGCCTACGACATCCGCGGCGTGGTCGGCAGCACCCTGGACCGCAACGTGGCCGAACTGATCGGCCATGCGGTGGGTTCGCTGATGCACGAAAAGGATCTGCGCGACATCGTCGTCGGCCGCGACGGCCGGCTGTCCGGTCCGGAGATGGTCGAGGGTCTGGTCGCCGGTCTGCGCAAGGCAGGCGTGAACGTGATCGACATCGGCATGGTGCCGACGCCGGTCATCTACTTCGGCGCCTATCACCTGCGCACCGGCTGCTGCATCTCGGTCACCGGCAGCCACAACCCGCCGGACTACAACGGCTTCAAGATCGTGATCGGCGGCGAGACGCTGTACGGTGAGGCGATCACCGACCTGCATGCGCGCGTCGCCGAGAGCCGCCTGCACGTGGCTGCCGCGCCCGGCAGCC
>JBGSKT010000029.1:0-17808 GCA_041741075.1 Lysobacterales bacterium | reverse complement strand
GCGGCGCCAGCAGCGGCCCGACGACGGCTGCGCTGCTATCGTCCGAACCAGGCGCCGCGACCGCGGCAAGCGCCGACGGCGCGCTCTGGTTGAGCAGGTCGCTCAATGCATTGGCCGAAGTGAGCAGCGGGCGGGACTGATCCGCCAGCCGTTCCGCGCAGGACTGGCAGACCTGCGCGGCCCGGGTCTGCTGTATCACTGTGCCGGTGTCGTCTTCGATGTGATCGACCAGGTACGGCGTCACCTGGTAGCCGCCGTTGGCAAAGGTGGCATAGGCGCGGGCCAGCGTCAGCGGTGACAGCGAACTGGTGCCCAGGGCGAGCGACAGATTCTGCGGCAGGGCGGCTTCGGGAAAGCCAAAGCGCAACAGATACTCGCGCGTGTAGCGCAGGCCGATCGCATCGAGCAGACGCACCGAAACCAGATTGCGTGAGGCGACCAGCGCTTCGCGCAGCCGCACCGGCCCGACAAAATCTTCGTTGTCGTTTTGTGGCCGCCACACGCCGCCCTCGGCGCTCGGATCGGGCAACGCGATCGGCGCATCGTTGACCAGCGACGCCGGGGTGAAGCCGCGCTCGAAAGCCGCCGAATAGATGAACGGCTTGAAGCTGGAACCGGGCTGTCGATTGCTCTGCGTGGCGCGGTTGAATTTAGACAAAGAAAAATTGAAGCCACCGACCAGGGCCTGGATCGCGCCATCTTCCGGACGCAAGGCAACCAGCGCGGCCTGCGCCAGCGGGATCTGCGCCAACTGCCAGTCGCCCTTGTCATTGCGCATCACCCGGATCAGATCACCGGCGTGCAGCACCTTGGTGACCTGGTCCGGTTTGGCGCCGACATAGGCTTTCGGCAGGCTCGGGCGCGCCCAGGCGACCGCCACCAGATCGAGCGCGACACTCTGCCCATCGGACAGCACCACGGTGGCCAGATTCGCATCGACTTCAGTGACGATCGCCGGCAGCAGGGCGCCGACCGAATCGACCGACCGCAAGCGCTTCTGCATGGCTCCGATATCGTTCAGATCGAGCTGCTCGACGCGGGATTCGGGCCCGCGGTAGCCGTGGCGCTGGTCGAATTGCAGCAATTGTCCCTGAGCCGCCTGATTGGCGGCCTGCTGCAATCGCGAGTCGATCGTGGTGATCGCCTTGTAGCCATTGTTCAGGGCATCGCTGCCGAGTCGTTCGATGGCTTCCATCCGTACCATCTCGGCAACATATGGGGCATCGAGCTCGATCGCCGGCTCATGCGCCTGGGCATGCTCGGGCACTGCCTGCGCGGCGATCCGCTCGGATTCGCTGATCCAGCCGAGCTCGGCCATCCGCTGCAACACATAATTGCGCCGCAGCAAGGCCCGTTGCGGATTGGTCAGCGGATTGCCGGTCGAGGGAAACTTGGGTATCGAGGCCAGCATCGCGCACTCGGACAGGGTCAGCTGGTCCAGGGTCTTGCCGTAATAGAAGTCCGCGGCCGCGCCGACGCCGTAGTTGCGGTAGCCGAAAAAGATCTTGTTCAGATACAGCGCCAGGATTTCGTCCTTGCTGAGTTCGCGTTCAAGCTTGAGCGCGAGGAAGATCTCCGACGCCTTGCGGGTCAGCGAATATTCGTTGCTCAGGAAGAAATTGCGCGCCACCTGCTGGGTGATGGTGCTGCCACCCGGGACCCGGTCACGGTCGCTGGTGCCAAGCAGCCAGACCGCGCGCGCAATGCCGCGCAGGTCGATCCCGTGATGTTGCTCGAAACGGGCGTCTTCGATCGCCAGCACTGCCTGGCGCAACTGCAACGGGATTTCGCCGACCGCCACCGGCTCGCGCTTGGTCTCGCCAAAAAATGCCATCAGCTTGCCGTCGGCGCTGTATACCCGCAGCGGTACCTGCATGCGGATATCGCGGATCTGCGACACATCCGGCAGCCCCGGCGCCAACAGCCAATAGGCGATGGCGAGCGCAACTACCCCCAGCGCCACCGCGCCGAGGCTCGACCAGATCGCAAAACGAAACAAGCGACGAAAGCGGGCTTTGGTGAACAACATGCAGGTCTCGCAGCAGTAATGAGGGTCCCGGGCACCCTGCCACGGGGACCGGAAAAGAACACAGCAACGGCGGAAAAGACCCGGCGGACGGGTCGATCGGCGGAACCGACCGGCACCGCTCCGACCGGCCGGGTGCGATGCGAGCCAGCGGCCGGTCCGCTTGCTTGAAGGTCGAATTAGGCAGTATAAGGCCCTGCGGCGCACAATGGACGCGCCCAGGGCGGCTTGCCCCGGGTTTGCCAGCTGGCTTTTTGTGACGGGGTTGGCACCCGAAAACTTGCCTATTGATCCGCACTTAAGTTTGATATTTAATGTGCCGGAACACATAACGCTCGTAAGAGCCCGTGCGAAGGGGAAAAAGTGTGGGACTCTTCAACACGAAATCACCGCCCTTGGTCGGCGTGGACATCAGCTCCACAGCCGTGAAGCTGCTCCAGCTCAGTCAAGCCGGCGGGCGTTACCGCGTCGAGCACTACGCGGTCGAACCACTGCCGCCGAATGCCGTGGTCGAAAAGAACATCGTCGAGGTCGAGGCGGTCGGCGAGGCGCTGAAGCGCGCGGTACAGCGTTCCGGCACGCGGACCAAGTTCGCCGCCGCGGCGGTATCCGGTTCGGCGGTGATCACCAAGGTGATCCCAATGCAGGCCGATCTGTCCGAGGACGACCTCGAAGGCCAGATCCAGGCCGAAGCCCAACAGTACATACCGTATCCCTTGGAAGAGGTCAGCCTCGACTTCGAAGTGCTCGGTCCGGTCAAGGACAATCCAGAGATGATGAGCGTGTTGCTCGCCGCCTCGCGCACCGAAAATGTCGATGTGCGGGTGGCGGCGCTGGAACTGGGCGGGTTGGTCGCGAAGATGGTGGACGTGGAAGCGTTCACCATTGAAAACGCCTTCAGTCTGCTGTCCGAGCAACTGAGTGTGCCCAAGGACGCCACCGTAGCCGTGGTCGACATCGGCGCCACCATGACCACGCTGATCGTGCTCAAGAACCAGCGCACCATCTACACCCGTGAACAGGTGTTCGGCGGCAAGCAACTGACCGACGAGGTAATGCGCCGCTACGGCCTGTCCTATGAGGAAGCCGGCATGGCCAAGCGCCAGGGTGGCCTGCCCGAGAGCTACGAAATCGAAGTGCTGGAGCCGTTCAAGGAAGCCATGGTCCAGCAGATCAGCCGGCTGCTGCAGTTTTTCTTTGCCGGCACCGAGTTCAGCAAGGTCGATCAGGTGGTGCTGGCTGGCGGCTGCGCGTCGATCGCCGGGGTCGCCGAGATGGTCGAAGAACAGCTCGGCGTGCCTACCATCATCGCCAATCCTCTGGCCGGCATGTCGCTTTCCAATCGGGTACAGGCGCAATCCCTGGCCCAGGACGCGCCTTCGCTGCTGATCGCCTGCGGTCTGGCATTGAGGAGTTTCGACTGATGGCCAAGATCAATCTATTACCGTGGCGGGCGGAGCGGCGCAAACAGCGCGAGCGTGAGTTCGGTGTGTTGATCGTCGCCGCGCTGGGTCTGGGAGCGGTGCTGGTATTCAGCGGCATCTGGTACATGAATCAGCGCCTCGCCGGTCAGCAGGCCCGCAACGATCTGCTGACCCAGGAGATCAATCAGCTCAATGCCAAAATCACCGAAATCGACGAACTGCGGGCCAAGCGCGACACCATGTTGCAGCGCAAGGACGTGATCGAGCGACTGCGCGCCAGCGGTTCGCAGACGGTGCGCATGCTGGATGCCCTGGCCAAATCGCTGCCGGACGGGGTGACCCTGACCAGCATTCGCCAGGCTGGCGAGCAACTGACCCTGGAAGGCCTGGCGCAGTCGCAGGCGCGGGTTTCGGCGTACATGCTGAATCTGGAATCGTCCGAGTGGCTGAGCAAGCCCGACCTGCAAAAGAGCGAGGCGAGCGGGCCGAACAAGAACGCCCGTTACAAGTTCACCATGCTGGCCAGCCTGCGCAAATCCCAGGAAGAACTGGAAGCCGCCGGCGAGAGCGCCGAAGCCCCGGCCTCCGGCGCCAACATTCCGCCGCCCCCGGCGCAGGGAGGTTGAGATGGCATCGTTCGATCTGTCCAAACTGGATCGCAACAACTACGGTAGCTGGCCGGTGCCGGTCAAGCTCGCCGCAGCGGCGCTTGGCCTGGTGGTGGTGCTTCTGGTTGGTTGGTGGATGTTGATCAAGCCCAAGCAGGAAGAATTCGACAGCATCCGTGCCCAGGAAGCCGCCCTGCTGGCCGAGTTCACCGACAAACAAGGCAAAGTTGTCAACCTGCCGGAATACAAGCAGCAACTGGCCGACATCGAGGATCTGCTCAAGCAGATGGTGCGGCAATTGCCAACCAAAACCGAGATGCCGGACCTGCTGGTCGATATCTCGCAGACGGCGTTGTCGGCCGGCATCGACAATGAACTGTTCGAGCCCGGCGCCGAATCGCCCAAGCAGTTCTATGCCGAGCGGCCGATCCGCCTGCGCATGGTCGGCAGTTTCCACCAGTTCGGTGCTTTCGTCAGCGGTGTCGCGGCCCTGCCACGGGTGGTCATCCTGACCATGCACGATGTTTCGCTCAAGCCGGCAGCCGCGAGCAGCGGCAAAGGTGAAGCGCGTTCGGGTGCGCTGGTACTGGAGGGCACGGTCAAGACCTATCGTGCCCTGGATGACTCCGAGCAGGAAGCCGAGGCCGTCGGCGCACCCGGGACCGCCGGCACCAAACCCGCCTCGCCAGCGGCGCACTAGGAGTTCGATCGCATGAGACGCATTGAACCAGAATCATCGCGTGTACCGCTTGCCAGGCTGACCATTTCGGCAGCGTTGCTGCTGTTGCTGACCGCCTGCGTGCCGGGCACGCGGGACCTGCAACTGCAGATCGACGAGATCAAGGCGCGAAAGGGCACACCGGTCGAGCCGCTGCCGCCGATGAAGGAATACCAACCCTACCCGTACACCGCGTATAACCTGCGTGATCCCTTTGCCGATATCGGTGCCGATTCCGGCGAAGGCAATGGCGACTCGCCGGACGCCGATCGGGTCAAGGAACTCCTCGAAGGGTTCCCGCTGGACGCGCTGGACATGGTCGGCACCATGGGTACGGGCGACGGGATGATGGTGCTGATCAAGGACCCCGACGGGGTCGTGCACCGGGTCACGGTCGGCAATTACATGGGACAGAACGAGGGTCGAATCAGCGCGGTCTTTGAAGACCACGTCGACCTGGTGGAACTGGTCCCGAACGGCAATGGCGGCTGGATGGAACGTCCCGCCTCCATTGCGCTGGACGAGAGTTGAACCCAGGGGGTGGTTGCATGCTTACCACACACGATCCATCCATCGAACGCCGTGCCTTGCAAGCGGGATTGCATATGATCAACAAAATGAAAGTGACGATGTTGCTCCTGGTGGTCGGTTTGGCGAGCGGCAGTTTGCTCGCGGCCAACGCCATTACCGGCATCAGCTATGCCACCGCCGACAACGGCAGTACCGAGATCACCCTGCGGTTTGCGCAGGCACCGGACGCGCCAATGGCCTTCGTCACCGAGGCCCCGCCGCGAATTGCGTTCGATTTCGTCGATACCCGCAACCAGCTGAGCGAGCGCCGGGTCAGCGTCGGTGCCGGCGCGGCAGCGGCGGTTTCCGCGGTCGAAGCCGGCGGCAAGACCCGCGTAGTGGTCGAGCTGTCACGACCGGCCGAATACAGCACCCGGCGTGAGGGCAACAACCTGGTGGTGGCGATCGCCGGCGCGGCGGGTAAGAACGCCGATGCGGCAAGCAGCGGCGGCACCAACCAGTCTGAAGGAACCGCAGCTGCGGCCATCGCCGGAATCGATTTCCGGCGTGGACCGAATGGTGAAGGCCGGGTTCTGGTGAGTTTCAACCGCGCCGGTGTCAGCACCGACCTGCGCAAGGAAGGCAACAAGATCGTGGTCGACGTGTTCGATGCCGGCCTGGCCGAGAGCCTGCCGCGCCGGCTCGATGTCACCGACTTTGCCACCCCGGTCACCTTCGTCGAATCCAGCGCGCGCGCCGGCGGCGCCCGCCTGGAGATCCTGAGCAACGGCCCGATCGAGCATATGGCCTACCAGACCGGTAACGACTACGTGGTGGAAGTATCGCCGGTGCGACCCAAGGAAGAACAGCGCCGTCGCCTGGGCGAAGCACCGGAATACACCGGCACCGCGCTCACCTTCAACTTCCAGGATATCCCGGTGCGTTCGGTGCTGCAGTTGATCGCCGACGTGTCCGACCTGAACATCGTGGTCGCCGACAGCGTGCAGGGCAGTGTCACCACTCGATTGGTCAACGTCCCCTGGGACCAGGCCCTGGACATCGTGCTGCAGGCCAAGGGCCTGGACAAGCGTCGCCAGGGCAATGTGATCTGGGTGGCGCCGACCGAAGAGATCGCCAAACGCGAACAGGCGCTGGAAGACGCCCGCAACGCGCTCGAAGTGCGCGCGCCGTTGATTTCCGAATTTATCCAGATCAACTACGGCAAAGCCAGTGAGTTTGCGGATCTGTTGACCGAAAAGGCCCAGGAAGCGACCACCACATCCGGCGGTGGGTCCAGCACCAGCGGAGGGGCAGATGTCACCCAGGGCTTTCTCACCGGGCGCGGCAGCGTGACCTTCGATGAGCGCACCAATACCTTGCTGGTCAATGATGTGGCCGCGAAAGTGAAGGAGGTCCGCGAGTTGATCGAACTGCTCGATAGACCGGTCGACCAGGTACTGATCGAAGCCCGTATCGTGCTCGCCGACGAGTCTTTTTCAAAAGAACTGGGTGCTCGTTTCGGGGTCAGCGGCGCTTTCACCAGTAATGGCAATGTGGTGGGTGTCGGCGGCAGCGTCGCTGGTACCGACGATCTGATCAACCAGGCGCTGGCCAATCGCCTGAGCGGGTCGGGTAGTGCGCTGCCGGTCAATCCAACTTCGCTGGCCCAGCGTCTCAACGTCAATCTGCCGGTAATCAGTCCGGCCGGGTCGATCGGCTTCTCGATCCTCGGCGCCAACAGCATCATCGACCTGGAGATCAGCGCCCTGCAGACCGAAGGCCGCGGCGAGCTGGTGTCCAACCCGCGCGTGATCACCGCCAACCAGCGCGAGGCGGTGATCACCCAGAACCGCCAATTTGGTTTCGTCACCGAGCAACCCTCGGAAGGTTCCGGGGTACGCACCCAGACCGTGCAGTTCAAAGACGTGATTCTGGAACTCAAGGTGACCCCGACCATCACCAAGGACGATCGCGTGTTTCTCGACCTGAGCGTCAAACGTGAGCAGATCGAGAGCATCCTGGCGACCATAATCGGCAATATCCCCAACGTCACCACCCGCCAGGTGAACACCGCCGTGTTGGTAGAAAACGGCCAGACCGTGGTGCTCGGTGGCATCTACGAGTTCACCTCGCGCGATGATCTGACCAAGGTGCCCTTCCTCGCCGACCTCCCCGGCATCGGTAACCTGTTCAAGAACCGTCGTCGCAACAGCAGCAAGGCCGAATTGCTGATTTTCGTCACCCCCAAGATTCTGCGGCTGCGTGGCAAAGAATGACCGCGTCCGCAATTTCCCCCCTCACCCGGCTGTTACCGTGCATGAGTCCGAGATTCTGGAGAACCGATATGCTTAAGCGTCTGAAGTGGGTTACCTTGGCTCTGGCCGGTGCGGCACTGGCCGGTTGCGGTGGTGGCGGTGGGCAGGGCGATGCCTTCAATCCGGCACCGATCACGATGTCGTTGACGGTAACCCTGGGTCAGCCCAGCACCACGCCCAAATCGCTGGTCGATGTCCTGGTCAGCGCGCGACTTTCGAACGGCAACGCTCCCGCCGATGGCACCCCGGTCACCCTGCAGGTCACACCGGCCGGCGTCGGCCAGGTGTCCTTCATCTCCAATGGCAACAGCGGCATCGTGTTCGGCGACCGGGTCGAAGCCACCCTGTCCGGCGGCATCGCCAATTTCCGCTTTCATAGCCGTGCCATCGGCACCGCGGTGCTGACCGCCTCGGCCAATGCCACCTTTGGCGCCACCCCGGTTTCGGCCACCGCCAATACCAATATCAGCGTGGTCGCCGGCCCGCCCTCGGACCGCCGCCTGGTGATGCAGGCGACTACCCTGACCCTGCCGACCAATCCGCAGGGTGTGCTGCCGTTTCTGGGCTCCCCCTTCCTGTCCGAAGTCACCCTCACCTGGCGCCGCCTGAATGGCGAACTGGTCACCGTGTTCGGTCCGACCGGCGATGGCAAGATCAATGTCAGCGTAAACCCGGTCATCGCTACCGCGGGTTTCTCGACGCCAGACGATCCGGCAACCAGCGACATCAATGAACTCCAGTTGCACCTGGCCCAGGCCCCGGTCAATGTGGTGGCCGGCAAATCGACCGTGTTCATGCAGTCGCTGGACCAGCCGACCACGGCGGTGATGACTGCAGCCGCAATTGATCCCGATACTGGCGAGACCATCGAGGCGGCACTCACCTTTACGGTGGTCAATGGCGCCGCACCCCTGCCGGGCAGCATCGATCTGTCCCGCGCCGGCTTTGCGGTCTATGTCCAGGGCTCGGGCGGGCGTACCGCCGAACAGATCAATGCCGCGATCAAGGATAGCGCCGGCGGCACCAATCCCGATCCGGTCTCTGGCGGCTTCAGCTGGAACAACCTGCAAATGGAACTGGTCGGCGGCTCGGTCGGCGGTGACCGGCTGCGCACGGTCAATGCCCAGGGCGCGACCGTGCAGGGTAACCTGGTCAAGGCACGCACCAACAACGGCATCGCCTCGATCACCTACGAGAGCGGCACCCAGACCCGCACCGTGCAGTTGCGCGCCACCGCCGATCGTGCCGACAACAATGTCGATAATGGCATCAGCGACCCGGTGACCGCGGTGATCAGCCTGACGGTTTCCGATGGCAAGCTGTTTGACCTGGACCTGAGTTCTGCACTTTCGGCCACCCAGCCCACCCCGGCCGGTGGGCGCTACAGCCTGACCATTTCGGCGATTGCCACCGACCGCCTGGGCAATCCGGTGGTGCCGGGCACCGAGATCCGTTTTGGACAGATCGACGCGCCGCTGGTCAACAATGCATTCGCCATCGCGGGCAGCACCGGCGATCCGCAGGAGGGCGGCACCAACTTCGTGGATCTGAACGGTGGCTTCAACACCCAGGGCAGCGGCGCCGGCCCCGGTGACACCCTGGTCGTGTTTGGTGAGGACGTACCGGGCAACCGCGACCTGGAAGCGGCCCGGGTGGTCCAGTCGATCGCCAGTAATACCAGCCTCACGGTCAATCGTCGCTTCAACTTCAATGACGACACCGGCGCCAGCGTCAACAGCGGCGGCATCCTGCCCTATGTGATCGGCCGTTCGGTCGATGGCAACATCAATGCGGTTGCCTTTACCGATGTGGCCGGCGTCGCCCGCACCGAACTCAGCTATTCGGTGAGCAAGCTCGGCAAGCGCGCCGTGGTGCACGCGGAAGGTAATGGCGACATCGTTTCCGGCACGCCGGAGCTAGTCACCGATGCCGAATTTGTCCGCTACATCGGCATCGGCCCGAACACCCTGTTCACCGTGCCGACGGTGATCCCGGGCAATCGCACCGAGCAGGTTGCTGTGTGCAGCCAGGATTCCGTGGGCAACCCGATCACCGGCACCTCGGTCAATTTCGAATTCACCAACCTGGCCGGCGGTACCGGCAAGGTCGATGGCGTCGGCGGCTCGGGAACGGTCGCCAATGTCACCGGCACCGATGGTTGCGTCACGGTCGCCGTGCAGACCCAGGGAATCGTGCCGGCCGGCGGCACCGGCAGCGGTCCGCAGGTCGAATTCAGCGCCGACGGTGCCACCGCCGCGGTCGATATCGTGGTCGGTGCGGTCACCCTGTCGGCCTCGCCGCCCTCGCACTCGGGCGATGGCGGACGCCAGGTGCTGCTGACGCTGAAGGACAACACCGGCACGCCGATCCAGGGCGCGATCATCACCGGGGTGTGCACCACTTCGGGCGGCGGCAGCCTGATCGTAACCACCCCGGCGCCGCCGACCAATACGGTCGGCCAGGCGATCGCGATCGTCACCGCCACCGGCTTCAGCCTGACCGGGACCAGCACCGGGCCCAGCGGCAACTGCGTTTTCAGTGTCGGCGGCACCCCGCCCGCAGCAACGGCGACCGTCGCCTGGACCAGTGTCGACCAATGCACCCTGTTCAGTCCGCAAGCGCCGACCGGTTGCCCGAGCGCGACCATCAACCTGACCATCTTCGGTGTCGGCTCCTCGCTCAGCAGCCCGACCGGCCTGACCTGCAATGGTCCGACCCTGGGTGCCTGCACGGCCAAGTTCGCTCCGTCCACGGCGCTCAATGTGCAGTTGAATGCGCCACCGACCAGTTGGGGCGGCGACTGCGCCGCCTTCGGGACGGCGCAGGTGGTCACCATCGTCATGGGTGCCAATGGCAGCGTGATCAATTGCACGGTGACCTTCCCCTAAGCGTGCGGGTCATGGCACGAGCACTGGGGGCCTTCGGGCCCCCTTTTTTGTCTGCGCAGTCCGGGTGGCACTGCTAGCATGGTCGCGGTTCGAATGACTGTGGAGCGCCGCGATGAGTCAGCATCGGCTTGATCTGGCCCCGGGGGAGTATGTTTTCCACCAGGGCGACCCGCCGACCTCGGCCTTCCTGATCGAATCGGGCCGGATCGAAATTCTTTCCGAGCAGGACTCGGGTACAGTCCGGCTCGGCGTGCTCGGCCCCGGCGACCTGCTCGGCGAGATGGCGATCATCGACGCCGCACCGCGCACCGCCAGTGCCCGCGCCGAGACCGCGGCGGTGTTGATCCCGGTCGATGGGCGCCAATTGTCCGAGCGCATCGAAAACAGCGACCCGATCGTGCGTGCCTTACTGCGCAGCCAGCTCGCCCGCTATCGCACGCTGCTGAGCGGACGACGCGGCCAGTCGGAGGATGCCATCGTCGTGGCTTCCAGCGGTTTCGAGAGCGATGCCAAGACCAAGATCGAGCTCGAGACCCATCTGCGCCAGGCGTTGGCCAGCCGCAGCCTGGAAATCCGCTACCAGCCGATTTACGAGATTAAGAGCCAGCGCATTGCCGGTTACGAGGCGCTGATCCGCTGGAGCCACCCGACCCGCGGCCAGGTATCACCGGCCGAATTCATCGCGCTGGCCGAAGAAACCTCGCTGATCGTGCCGATCGGCCAATACGTGCTGGAGCGCGTGGCCGAGACCCTGGCCGAGCTCCAGCGCCGCGGCGTGGCACCGATGCCCTTCGTGGCGGTCAACGTATCCGGGCGCCAGTTCAACGAGGTCGACATGCTGGCCGCGGTACTGGCCGCCGCACGCAGCCGCGGCATCGACCCGGGTCTGATCAAGATCGAGGTGACCGAGAGCCTGACCGTCGACGTCGAAGCGATCAGCGATTTGATCGAGCGCGCGCACGCCAGCGGCGTGAAGGTGGCGCTGGACGACTTCGGTACCGGCTTTTCCAATCTTGGCCACCTGCACAAACTGCGCTTCGACAACGTCAAGCTCGACCAGGGCTTTGTGCGCCAGATGCTCGCCGCCCCGCGCTGTCTGGCGATCGTGCAGGCGATCGTGGCGATGGTGCACGCGCTTGGGGCCGAGCTGATCGCCGAGGGCGTCGAATCCGAGGCCGAACTGGCCGCGCTGGCGAAGATGGGCTGCCGCTACGCGCAGGGCTATCTGATCGGCAAGCCGTGGACGCTGGAAGAAATGCTGGCGCGACATCCCTGAGCGCCCGCGGCGGTGATCGGCGGGCTGCGGTATGGATTGCAGCTAACGGCGCATACACGTTAAGGTGAGGCGACCCGATTTCGAAGGCAGCCTCCGGCATGAGCACATCCCCAGAAGCGGCCCGGGCCGGCCGGCTTCCGCTGCATACCCGCATGCTGCTGGCCTTTGCCATCGGCACGCTGCTCGGGCTGATCGCCAACCGCTATGGTGCCGAGCATGCGCCGATCCCGGCCCTGATCGGTTACCTCACCGACCCGGTCGGCAAACTGTTCCTGAACTCCCTCAAGATGCTGGTGGTGCCGCTGGTGTTTTCGGCCCTGCTGCTCGGTGTAGTGGAAATCGGCGACCCCAAATCGTTGGGCCGAATCGGCGGCAAGACCCTGCTGTACATCCTGCTGGTGACCGGTTTGGCGGTGCTGATCGGGCTGGTGTTGGTCAATCTGATCCAGCCCGGGGTCGGCATTTCGCCCGAGCTTGCGCAGTCGCTGCTGGATCGGAGCACGCTCGACGCCCAGGCGATCGCCGGCAAGGGCGCGACCGCAGAGCCGCTGCAGCTGCTGCTGAACCTGATTCCGGCCAACCCGGTGCAGGCGGCCGCCAACGGCGATTTGCTGGCGGTGATGGTGGTCGCGCTGCTGTTCGGGCTGGCGGTGACCCTGCATCCGACCGAAGGCACCCGGCGCTTCGCCGGCGCGGTGCAGGGGTTGTACGACATCTGCATGACCCTGATCGACCGGATTATCCAGCTGGCGCCCTGGGCGGTCGCCTGTCTGCTGTTCACCCTGACCGCCAGGCTCGGACTGGACGTGCTGGTGCAACTGGCCAAGTACGTCGGCACGGTCACCTTGGCGCTGGCGATCCATATGTTCGTGGTGTTTCCGCTGCTGCTGAAAACCCTGGGGCGGATGTCGCCGCTGGCCTTCTTCCGTGCCGCCGAACCGGCCATCCTCACCGCATTCTCGACTTCGTCGAGCAGCGCCACCCTGCCGACCACACTCAAGATCGCCGAGGAAGGCCTGAAAGTGCCGCGTCAGGTCGGGCGCTTCGTGTGTACCCTGGGCGCAACCGCCAACATGAATGGCACCGCCCTGTTCGAGGGCGTGACCGTGCTGTTCCTCGCGCAATTCTTCGGGGTCGAGCTGGCCCTGACCCAGCAGGTGACCGTGCTGTTGATCTGCATCCTCGGTGGCATCGGTGCGGCCGGGGTACCGGGCGGTTCGCTGCCGGTGATCGTGATGATCCTCGCACTGTTTCATATCCCGCCGGAAGGCATCGGCCTGATCCTCGGCGTCGATCGGTTTCTGGACATGTGCCGGACCACGGTCAATGTCACCGGCGACCTGGTCGGCGCCGTGGTGATTGGCCGCGGCGAACGGCCGCTCGCGACTGCCGTCGATTGAATCCCAAGCAAGCCCGCGTAACGCCATGCCGCCGATGCCACCACCATCCCCTGCCGAATTGCTCGCGGTCGAAGCTTGGTTGCGCGACTTGCAGGACCGCATCGTCGCTGCGGTCGAGGCGGTCGATGGCCGCGCGCGCTTTCAAGACGACCGCTGGCAGCGGCCCGCCGGTGGTGGCGGGCGCACCCGGGTGCTGCGTGATGGCGCGGTATTCGAGCAGGCCGGCATTGGATTCTCCAAGG
This sequence comes from Lysobacterales bacterium, assembly GCA_041741075.1. Taxonomy (GTDB): domain Bacteria; phylum Pseudomonadota; class Gammaproteobacteria; order Xanthomonadales; family Ahniellaceae; genus 0-14-3-00-62-12. The sequence continues at coordinate 4,401 of JBGSKT010000029.1, read as the reverse complement.
TCATGGGCGATTGTCTGCCGGCTGCGGCCAGTGCCCGGCGCCCCGAGCTGGCCGGACAGCCGTGGCAGGCGATGGGGGTGTCAATGGTGTTCCACCCGTGCAATCCCTACCTGCCGACCACCCACATGAACGTGCGCCTGTTCAGCACCAGCGGGGAGCATCCGGCGTGGTGGTTCGGTGGTGGCTTCGACCTGAGCCCGTGCTACCCGTTTGACGCCGATATCCGCCATTGGCACCGGGTCGCGCGCGACGCCTGCACAGCCTACGGCGACGACGTGTATGCCGAATTCAAGGGCTGGTGCGATCGCTATTTCCACCTCCGCCATCGCGACGAGGCCCGCGGCGTCGGTGGACTGTTCTTCGATGACCTGAACCGCTGGCCCTTCGAACGCTCTTTTTCCTTCATCCGCGGTATTGGCGATGCCTTTCTCGAAGCCTATCTGCCGATCGTCGAACGCCGCCGCGACACGCCGTACGCTGACCGCGAACGCCAGTTCCAGTTGTACCGGCGCGGGCGCTACGTTGAATTCAATCTGGTCTACGACCGTGGCACCCTGTTCGGATTGCAAAGCGGCGGCCGCACCGAGTCGATCCTGATGTCGCTGCCGCCGCTCTTGCGTTTTGAATATGGCTACACACCCGAGCCGGGCAGCCCCGAGGCCACACTGGCCGATTATCTCAGGCCGCGCGACTGGTTATGACGGCAGCGTTCCGTAGCGCCACTCACCAGGCGTCAAGGTGCCGAGCGCGTAGTCACCGATGCCCTGGCGAATCAGGCGCAGGGTGGGCAGGCCGACCGCCGCGGTCATGCGCCGGATCTGACGGTTGCGCCCCTCGCTGATTCCGATACGCAACCAGCAGGTCGGGATGCGGGCGCGAAAGCGGACCGGCGGATGGCGTGGCCACAGCGGTACAGGTTCGCCCGCCAGCAAGCTGACCTCGGCCGGTCGGGTCGGGCCATCCCTGAGCACTACACCCGTGCGCAGAGTCTGAATCTGATCGGCCTGCGCCAGCCCTTCCACTTGCGCCAGGTACGTCTTGCGGGTGTGCTGGCCGGGATCAGTCAGGCGCTTGCCCAGACGCCCGTCGTCGGTCAGCAACAGCAAGCCCTCGCTGTCGAAGTCGAGCCGGCCGGCCGCGTAGACGCCGGGCACCGAAAGGAAATCGCCGAGCGTCGGCCGTCCGCCGGGATCGGTGAACTGACACAACACACCGTAGGGTTTGTTGAACAAGACGATCATCGCGTCGGCAAAAGAAAAGGCGGAGCAGCCGCCTTTCCTCTGCACTCAGCGAAACCGGAACAGGCTGCTGCTGCCGCCACGGGGCGCATAGCTCTCGCGCTCGCGGCGTCGCCGCATGCGATCTTGCAGTTCCACGCGGCGTTCTTCCATCCAGTCGGCGCGCACCAGCGGGCCGTCTTGTTCGCCGCGGTGGCGGGCCTGCTCGCTGCGGAACTGGCAGAAATCCTGGTAGGCATCGAGCTCGTGCTTGAGTTCACGCACACACAGTTCGATCATGATCGCGTCGTCGAGGAAACCGACCACCGGTACCGAATCCGGGATCACGTCCTCCGGGTCGGCGAAATAGGTGAGTGCGGTCAGCACCCGCGATTTGTCCTCCTCGGGCAGTGCCCAGCCGAGGTCGTGCACCATACTGATCAGGCTTTCCAGCTTGCCCAGACGTTCGGCGATGAATTCCGGCACCTGGGTCTTGGCCGCCGATTCCAGCAGCTTGCTGGCGGCTGCGGTGATCTGGTGCGAATCGACCGAACCAGCCGCCTGGTTGGCGCGCCTGAGCACTTCCTGGAAGTGATCGAGATCGTTGTCGGACAGCTCGATATTGATTGAAAGACCCATGTTCGGTTCCTCGGCGCAATGAGCCGCCAGACTAATGCGGCGCGCCGCGAGCGTCAACGAGTGCCGGCGATCATGAGTGCCGGCGATCATGGTGGCGGGGAAGCGGTCCCGGGTGGGGTATCCAGCGCGGCCGTGCTACATGATCGGTGCCAATCCCCCGCCAAACACCGAAATGATCCGGGTGTAGATCGACTTTCCGGACAAGCTGACCTCGGGAAAGTCGCCGATGCGGACGTGGCAGTCGTAGAAGCTGGGGTCGCTGACCGGCATCGGATCACACTCCGGGCGCAGTTCAAAGCTGGTCGCGTAGCGAAACGGCCAGAAATCGAAGAACGGAATACGCGCACTCAACCATTCGATGCTCTGGTTGAACGTGGTCAGTACCGGTACATTCTGCTTGCGCGCCACCACCCAGCTTTGGTCGGGCGCGATATCGGCCAGAATGCTGGTGCGCAGCGCCCTGGCAAAATCCTGGTCCCAGACGATCACACCGTTTTCGGTGTTGTAATTGTGCGAGCGCGGGTCGAAATTATGCGAGCCGACCAACCCGACAGCGCCGTCAATCACAATCGACTTGGCGTGCAGGCGACGGCGCTGGCCGTCTCGCTTCAGCGGCACCCCATGGCGCGCCACCCGGCCCCGGACCCGATCCGGCAGTCGCTCTCCGGGCGGCCGGCTCAGCGCGGCCTCGCTGCGTCCCGGATACGGCTTGTACTCGTACAACTCGAAGCCGAGCTTCTTCAGGTGCAAGCGGCGCTGACGGAAGCTGATCGCATAGACCGGAAAATTGTCGGTGGCGGCGAGCGAATTGGTTGAAACGATCATGCGCATCCCGGGATACTGCCGGCGCAGACGGATGAGCGCCTTGCGCGCCGGTTTGGACAGCACCAGATAAGGCGTCTGCATCACCAGTTGCCGGCGGGTGCTGCCGATCAGGGTGGCGATTTGATCGCTCAACTCGGATCGCTCCGACTTGGCCTGCGGCCCGTGCTTGGCAGGTGGGTCGGCGAAATAACGCAAGCGCTGGACCGGGAATCGGGTGCGGAACAGGTGCCGCTCGATGTACGCGGGGTCGTCGGCGCGGGCGCTGAGCGCGGCGATCAGTTCCGGCTTCTCGGTTTGGTAATCGGGCCGTCGCGCAGCTTGCAGCGGGCGCCGCAGCAGTTCCCGGTCGATGTCGCGCAACGAGGTCATCGGATGCGCCAGCGGATGCCGCCAATAGCTGTCGAACGATTTCCGCATCTGCGCGCACTGCGGGCCGACCACCAGGATATCGCGGTCGTGATAGTTGTAGCCCGGGTCCAGATCGAAATAACGATCCTCGATATTGCGTCCGCCGATGATCGCCAGTTGTCGGTCGACCAGCAACAGCTTGTTGTGCGCGCGCTGGTTGAAGCGTCGGAAGCAGCACAGCACGCTGGCAAAATATTCCAGCGGCTGGCTGGTTGCCTTGTCGAAGGTTGGATTGAAAATGCGCAGTTCGAAATTGACGTGAGCCTGGGCCAGATAAGTCAGCAGTTCCAGGTTGTTGAGTGCCGACAACTGGTCCAGCAGCAGGCGCACCTTGACCCCGCGTCGCGCCGCCGCCAGCAATTCATCGAGGATCAATTGACCGCTGTCGTCGGTGGCGAAAATGTAGTACTGCAGGTCGATACTGCGGCGCGCCGAGCGGATCAGGTGCAGGCGCAGGACCAGCGCGTCCTGGCCGTCATCGAGCAGATTGACCGCGTGCGCTTCGCGGCCCTCGCCAGCGTCGGTCGTGAGCTTGGCCGCCAGGGTCTGGTAGGGCGAGGGCGCCGCGCAATGATCCGGCCGCCAGCAGCTCAGCTGCGTATCGCGGGTGTTGCTGACCACCTCGCGGGCCTGGCGCTGCAGCGACTGGGTGGTGACACAACCGGCCAGCAGACCCAGGCCGACGATCAGCAGCAGCGAACGAACGGTTGGTCGCAGCATCCAGGCGGTGGTGCGGGTGCGCGTCATCGGCGGTCGTCGGTTGCGGCCGGCCCGACCCGACTCAGTTCCAGATGCAGTTGCAGTTTCACCGTATCACCGAGCAGCAGACGCTGACTGGTCATGCCGAAGCGTCGCCTGGAAACCGCACTGTTGGCGGTGATCCGGCAGCGCGTGTTGCCCGTGTCGCAGTCGACTTCGGCGACCCGGAAGGTGACCGCGGCGCGAATCCCGCGCAACTGCATGCTGCCGTGGATCGGCCGGCGCAGGGACTCGCGGTCGATGCGATCCAGCCGGGCATCGAAACGCAGTTCCGGAAACTGCGCGGCATCAAAGAACTCTGAAGACAGGGCCCAGTCGCGACGCGCGCTGCTGGCCATGACCACGCTGGACATGGGCACCCGAATGCTGGCCAGATGGCCGTCAGGGCCTGGCCAAACCGCACCCTCGATGCGGCTGAAGCGTCCCGAAACCTTGAACCAGCGCAGGGCATGCAGGCTGAAATCGCAACCGCTGTGCTCGGCCTCGATCTGCCAGAGCGGAGCCGCCGCTCGCGCCTGGTCGGTCTCCGGCGGCGCGCCGTCGGCGCGCGGTG
>JBGSKT010000028.1:0-2378 GCA_041741075.1 Lysobacterales bacterium | reverse complement strand
GTCTGCGCGCCGCTGCCGACCTTGACGTCGAGCACCAGTGCCCGCGCGCCGCCGGCCAGCTTCTTGGACACGATCGAGGCCACGATCAGCGGGATCACATCGACCGTTGCAGTCACATCGCGCACCGCGTACAGACGCCGGTCGGCCGGGGCCAGGGTCGGGCTCTGGCCGACGATGGCGCAGCCGGCGTCGAGCAGCACGCTACGCATGTGCCCGGGCTCCGGGTTGATCTGATAGCCGGGAATGCTTTCGAGTTTGTCCAAGGTGCCGCCGGTATGCCCGAGTCCACGCCCGGACAGCATCGGCACATAAGCGCCGCAGGCTGCCAGCAGCGGCGCCAGGATCAGGCTCACGCAATCGCCGACGCCGCCGGTCGAATGCTTGTCGACGGTCGGCCCGGGCAGGTCAGCCCAGTGCAACTGCTCGCCCGAATCGCGCAAGGCCAGGGTGAAATCCACGCATTCGGCGATATCCATGCCCTGCCAGGCCACCGCCATCGCGAAGGCGCCGATCTGCCCCTCGCTCCACTGCCCCGAACCGATGCCATCACCGATACTGCGCAGCGCTTCGTTCGACAGTCGCAGGCCCTGGCGCTTTTGCCGGATCAATTGCTGCGGTGTGGTAATACCCATGCGGCCTGGCTCCCCGGCCCGGAAGTAGTTCCGGCGCGACCGCTGAGAATATCAGGGTTCCGAAAGACGGAGGATTGCCTGCGCCAATGTGGGAGCGACGGGCACGTCGCGACCGGCAATCGATGCGACAGTCGCGACGTGCCGTCGCTCCCACAAAAAACCCCGCCGCAATGGTGGGATGGTGGATGCGCTGCGCTTATCCACCCTACTTCCGGTCACAGGTCCTGCTTGTAGCGCACATAAGGCGTGCGCACCGCGCTGTTGTCGATCGGGTTGCGCGGCGGATTCGGCAGCAGGGTGGGTTGCCCGCTGGACAGCACATTTTCTGCGCCGACGCTCAACTCGGCGCGCCACGGGGTACGCCAGGACAGGCCGATATCGACACCATTGAAATTGCTGTTGCTGCCACCGCCGAGATCCAGGGTGCGCTGGCCATGCGCATTGAGCTGGCCGGCCAGTGAGCCGTAGACCATGCCCAGGCCCAGTTCGCTGCGTTCGACATCGAGCAGGGTCAGCGAGCCCGGATTCTGCAGCCGCAGGCGGTTGATCGCGGCGTTGAACTGCAGGGCGCTCTCCGCGGTGAGCCGCCACTGGCCGCCGAGCGCCAGGCCACTGGCCTCGCCGCTGGCCAGATAAAACGGCTGATAGCCGGTGCCGACAATGCCCGGCGCCGGCTGCCAGGGCGTGCGATTGAAGCCGAATTCGTCCTTGACTGGATTGAGCCGGGACAGACCAAAGCCCAGCACCAGATCGAAACGTTGCCCGCTGAAGCCCAGACCTACCTCGCTGCTGGCGACCTGGCCGGGCAATTCGAACTGCAACATGCCGCGCATCAGGCACTGCTGACCGAGCGAACCGATGCGCAGCAGGCCGGAGGCTTCGGCACACCAGGGCACGCTGGCCGACGGCGCAAGGCTGGGTGGTGTGCCATCGAAGCCGGCGAACAACCCGAGCCGGGTCGCCGGCGCGCGCGTCGGCAGCGCTTGGCCGTCCAGGCGCTCGAACACCGACAGCAGCGGCGATGCAACCAGATTGGTGGTCGGACTGCGCGCCGTCCACAGCAAATGGGGCGCGCGTTCCGCGGTCGCCGCCGGGCTATCCGCCGAATCGGCCGACGCAAACCCGCAAACCGCGGCCAGCAAGCAGGCGGCGGTCAGGGAAAGCAGGCGATGGGCGGCGGGGCGGTTCATGGTCTTGGTGGTCTATGGACCTTGCTATCGGGCCGGGGTTCCCGGTTTACCAGAGGTGCTCGAGCCTTGGACCGAATTCTAGCCCTTTTCTTGCAGGCTGTTAAGCCAATTTGCCGCCAAAAACCGCTGTTTTATGTGATTTTGTCCGCAACTTTCCCTGCCTCGGTGGCAAACCGGACGGGGTATCGCAGTGGTCGCTGGCGCAGCCGCGGCGGTCACTGGCGGGAAGCGCTGGCGGTGAACGGCACCGCGTTTTGCAACGCCTGCTCCAGATCGACCGCGTCGAACCGATAGCGCTGGTTGCAGAACTCGCAATCGACGGTGACCCAGCCATCGCTGTCCAGCGCTGCAAAGGCCTCGTCGCGACCGAGCGCGCGCAGCACGCCGGCGACCCGCTCGCGCGAACAACTGCACTGGAAGCGCAGCGCGACCGGATCGAACAGCCGCACGTCATCGTCGGCGAACAGGCGCGTGAGCAGGCTTTCGGCGTCCAGCGAAAACATTTCTCCGGCGCTGACCGTGGCCGCCAGGATGCGGGCGTGCGCGAAGGTCGGCG
>JBGSKT010000027.1:0-2752 GCA_041741075.1 Lysobacterales bacterium | reverse complement strand
CAGGTCGGCCGGCGCGTCGTGCTGCCAGGCCAGGGCGACATCGGCCTCGCCCTGGCGGTTGCCAACCAGATCGATCGGCGTTGCTGGCGCGGTGCTGTCCAGCCGGATGCGGATGCGCGCTTCGGCGTGCTGCGCTACCCGGTCGGTCGCCACCAGCTCCAGGAAGTAATCGCCATCCGGCACGCTGAGATCCACCCGCCCGAGGCTGCCGTCTTCGACCGACTCGGTCGCGACCAGCAGGTCGGACCACAGCCCGAGGCTCGCCTGCTCGGGGGTCGCCAGCCGCAGCCGGTAGTCGTTCAGATTGAGATCGCTGGCGGTGCCGATGAGCTCGAACTGCCGCGACACAAAGGCATTGTCGGCCGGCGCGGTCAGTACCGCGATCGGCGGCGTGTGGTCGATGCGGATGGCCCGTTGCAGCCTGGTCTGACGGTCGGCCAGATCGGTGGCTTCGAGGCTCAGCACATAGTCGCCATCGGCGGGCGCCAGCGACAACGTGTGCAGGGTGCCCTCGGTGACGGGCGTGTTCGACTCCACCAGCAAGGTGGCGGCGGCGGGCGTCGCCGCCGCGGCAAAACTCAGCCGATAGCGGGCGAAGTTGAGGTCGCTTGCGCTGCCCTGGATCAGGGCTTCGCTCGCGGCGCCGCCCAGCACCGCGGATTCCACCGGTGCGCTGATCAGCGCCTCGGGCGGGGTGCGGTCGATTACGATTTCGGATTCGCGCTCTGCCGCATTGGCCACGCTGTCGCGCGCTGTCAGCACCAGGTTGTGCGTGCCTTCTTCGATTTCGTCCAGCGCCAGCACAGTAGTCAGGCCGGGGGCGGTGAGCGCCACCGTCTGGCCGGCGAAGCCGGCGCTGGCGGTACCGAAATGCGGCTCGCCGATGTTGACCACGAGCGGCCCGCTGCCCTGGGAATAGCGGCCCGGGGGCGTGTTCACGGCCAACTGCGGCGCGCTGGTATCGACCGTGACGGTCAGGCTCAGGTCTTCGAACTGGGTCGGTTCCTGGGCGTCGACCGCGTGCAGTTCGATGCGATAGTCCCCATCGGCGGCCGCCGCCGGCAGCCCCTGTCCGTCCCAGAACAGGCTGTGGTTGCCGGGCAGGGTCGGCTCGGCATTCTGCAATACCGTGAGCAGGTTGCCGGCCGCGGTAAACAGCCGGACAGTAAGGTCGGCGTTCGCGGCCAGGGCATAGCGAATCTCGCTGCGATCGAAGGCGCCATCGCCGTTCGGCGAGAACAGCTCGGGCAGCGCCGTGGCCGCATCGAACAAGCGGGTCGGTCGCGGCGTCAGCTCGATCGGCAATTCCGCCACGCTGCGGTTACCGACGACATCGGTCGCCACCACCCGCAGCAGCACCGGGCCGCTGATCTCGCCGCGGTTCCAGGATTGGGCGAAAGCCAGACGCGGATCCTCGCCCGACTCGATCGGCAGCAGCAAGGCACCGGACTGGATCGAAATGGTCTCGCCCGCCTGGGCACTGAGATCGAACCCGCCACCGCTGGGGTCGGTCGCCCGACCCTCGATGCGGACCAGCAGGTTGGAAATGACGGCCGCGGCGGCGGGCGCGCTGAAGCTCAGGCTCGGACCGGTGCTGTCTACCCGCACCGGCACGGCCAGACTGGCCCCGGATTCATGGCCGCAGTCATCCGTGGCGGCGGCGACGATCCAGTAGGCGCCGTCGGCGACACCCTGGCCGTCGGCGAGACGACCGTCCCAGTTCAGTGCATGGGTACCCTCCGCATAAGCCGTCTCGACCCGCACATCGCCGACGCGCACGGCGCCGGCCAGCGTGGCACCGCGCCGGAGTTCGAAGCGGGCACGCAGCGGCTCCTCTGCCAGCAACTCGACCGCGAGCGCGCGGAACTCGGCCGCGCCGGTCGGGTTGATAATGGCCACCCCGGCAATCTCCGCCGCGACCGAACCTAGGCGATAGCGCAGACTCGCCTCGACATGATCGTCGGCGAAGAAATTGACCAACTGGCACTGCGGCGCACCGCCCCAGTTGACCGTGGCCAGGCGGAACTGGGCGGGACCGCTGACCCGTTCCGAAATCTCCAGCGAGGGAGAAGCCAACCCATTGTCAATGCTGGGAGCGACCTGGATGCGCGTGGGCACCAAGGCCACGTCGCCGTCCGCGGTGGTTTCCCGCTCGTGCCAGGCCAGCGGATCCGGCGGGCTCCAGTTCACTTCCCCGGGCGCGCTCGGCCGTCGAGCCAGGGCATATTGATTGGCCACGCCAAACAGATCGAGCGTGTCCAGATCGATCGGTAGTTGCATGCCGTCCGGCGTGGCAACGACGCACTCGCGCCGCCCTTCGCGCGGCACCCGGACATTGATGGCGACCGGGCTTCGATCAACCAGGAATGGGCGCGTTTTGTGCAACTGCGAACCACCGGCAAGCGTGGCTGTGAAGTTCAGCTCATAGCGCCCGTCCGGCAACTGGCTGGCGTCGAAAACTCCCGTCTCACCAGACGGAAGTCGATGGATTTGCCGTGGATTATCCTGATCCAGCACGATCAGTCGGCTGCCATCGGGCAATACGTAGTCGACAAGTAGGTTTGTGACCACCGCTGATTCGGGCGTCACGACTGCTTCGTACCGCATCTGATGCTGCGGGAGGACATCGCAACTTTGCTGAATCCGCGGCCCCGCATAAGCGACCAGTGACGCTTCCAACGCACAGTCGGCATGCGACTGGAAATCGCGCCCGGTCTGGCTGCGCGCATGTGCGGTCAACTCCTTGCATCCG
>JBGSKT010000026.1:0-1544 GCA_041741075.1 Lysobacterales bacterium | reverse complement strand
CATGCCGCCCATGCCGCGCATCTGCTGCTGCGCCAGACGGTGCTGGGGAAAACCCGGCAAACCCGGATAGGCGACCTTGTGCACCGCCGGGTGGCGGTCCAGGAATTGCGCGATGGCGTGCGCATTGGCGCAGTGCCGGTCCATGCGCAGGCCGAGCGTTTTCAGGCCACGCAGGACCAGGCTGGCGTCGTGCGGCGAGAGCACGGCGCCGGTGAAATCCTTGAGGCCACGCATGCGGATGCTGGCGGCGACCTCGGGGTCGCGACAGACCACCGCCCCGGCCATCACATCGCCGTGTCCGCTCAGGTATTTGGTGGCGGAATGCACCACGATATCGGCACCGAGGGCGAGCGGCGTCTGCAGGTAGGGTGTGCAATAGGTGTTGTCGACGATCAGCCGCGCCTGGCTGCCGCGCAGCTTGGCGGCGATCGCGGCGATGTCGCACAGGTGCATGGTTGGATTGGCCGGCGTCTCCAGATAGACCACCCGGGTGCGCTCGTTCAACTGGCCGTCCAGAGCGTCCGCATCGCTGAGGTCTAGGTGGCGTACGCGCACCCCGAATTCGGCCAGGCCGTGGTCGAGGAAGGCCATGGTGCAGCCATACAGGGTGATGTCGGCGATGATTTCGTCGCCGGGTCGGAGCAGGGTCCACAGCGTCGAGCTGATCGCGCCCATGCCGGAACTGAAGCAGACCGCGGCCTGGCCCTGTTCCAGACTGGCCAGGCGGTCTTCGAGCAGGGCCAGGGTCGGGTTACCGAGCCGGGTGTAGACATTTCCCTTGGTTTCGCCGGCGAAGCGGGCGGCGCCTTCGGCAACACTGGCGAAGGTGAAGGTCGCGGTCTGGTAAATCGGTGGCACCAGGGCGCCCTGGTGTTCGCTCGGCGCATAGCCGTGGTGGATGGCGCGCGTGGCAAAGCCGTATCCGTGCATGGCAGTCCTCCGGTGAGACCGGCAGCGGGTGCTGCCCTGACTGCCAATGTAGTCGGGACGGGCGGCATGGTTTTGCCGAATTGCTGCGGAAAATGCGGGCCTTTAGGATAATCTGACCGGCCACTACGGTCGCTGCGGGAAAGTTCATGCCGGAACACGACATCGTCGAGCTGGATCGCGTTGACCGGCTGTTGCTGGAAGCACTGCAACAGGACGCACGATTGACCGTGGCCGAACTCGCCGAGCGCGTCGCGTTGACCCAGTCGCCGTGCTGGCGGCGCGTCCATCGCCTCGAACAGGCCGGTTTGATCAGCGGTTACCACGCCCGGCTCGACCTGCACAAACTGGGCTTTGGCGTGCACGGTTTCGTGCAGCTGCATCTGGAAAACCACGGGCCGCAGGTCGCGCTCGCGGTCGAACGCGAGCTGGTGGCGCTGCCGGAGGTGATCGCCGCACACAACCTGAGCGGGCACTACGACTACCAGGTCGAAGTGGTCGCGCGCGACATGGAGGAATTCGCGCAACTGCTACGCGACCGGATTTGCGTCATTCCCGGGGTCAAGGAAGTCCACAGCAGCTTCGTGCTGCGCGAACTGAAATCCGGCACCTCGATC
>JBGSKT010000025.1:0-1522 GCA_041741075.1 Lysobacterales bacterium | reverse complement strand
GCGAGGTCTGGCCGGCCGCCGGGCACGACGCGATGCGGCCGGTCTGCGAGCCGGGCGCCGGTGGCGTGCCCTTGGCGAAGCCATCGATGACGCGCTCGAGCAGTTCGGGCGTCAGATCCTCGTAGGTGTCCTTGAAAATCTGCACCATCGGCGCATTGGCGCACGATCCGAGGCACTCGACCTCTTCCCAGGAGAACCGGCCATCGGCCGATAGATGATGCGGCTCAGCGTGAATGCGCCGCTTGCACGCCTCGATCAACTCCTGTGAACCACGCAGCATGCACGGCGTCGTACCGCACACCTGGATATGGGCCACGCTGCCGACCGGGGCGAGCTGGAACATGGTGTAGAAGGTCGCCACCTCGTAGACGCGGATGTAGGCCATGCCGAGCATGTCGGCGACCGCGCGCATGGCCGGCTCCGGCAGCCAGCCGTCATGCTGTTCCTGCGCCCGCCAGAGTGCCGGGATCACGGCCGACGCCTGCTTACCCGGCGGATACTTGGCAATCGTCTCTTTGATCCAGGCGAGGTTCTCTGGGCTGAATGCGAAGCTCGGCGGCTGGTCTGGGTGCAGGCGGCGAACGGCCATCTCGGGCTCCTCGGGCTCCTCGACACTGGCGACGGGGCAAGCGGCAGAAGCGGAGCAGCGGTTCGACCAGCCTCGGGTGAGGCCGTCGTCCGTGGTCCAGCGCTTCCCCCGGCGCAGGCAATTGGTTCACTACGGCGAACCCGGCCTCAAAGCAAGCTTGCTCGGCTCCGCCAAAGGCAGCAGTTCGTCTTAAGCCGAGCGGGTTGACCCCAACGCCACGCCGGCCGGTAGACCGGCACGCGGAATGCCGCGCCGGAACTAGTTTTCACATGCACGACTGACGATGCTTGTTCTTGACCGAAATCAACGCTGATCGGGGCTCGACGGCAGGCTGACCGGATTGCGCTTGATGAGATCGGAGGGGCGCGACGTGGCCCAGCGCGGCTGCTCGTAGCCGAGAATTTCCGGCAGCCACCCCAGCAGCAGCAGAATGCCGGCCACCGGCGCCAGGATGAGCGCGATCTGCGAGCCGACACGCAGGAACCCGGTCCAGAAGATCGCCAGCAGCAGGCCGAAGAAGATGATGATCCAGCCGCCATAGTCGGCGCCGCGCGCCGCCGCGAACATCAACCCGGCTGTCAGCGCGAACACCCCGAGCAGGATCGGCACCGCCGGCAGATCGACCTGCAGCGCCCCCATCGGCCATTTGTTCTTGCGTGCGAACAGGCGGTAAGTGAGCAGGCTGAGGCCCCAGCCGAACGCGGCGATGGCAAGCAGGAACAGGTTGTCGAACATCTGACCTTCTCCGGATCGGGCCATATGCGGCGCAGGACTGCGGCCGCGAATCGTCAGCCGTCATTGTAGACACGACGATAGATAGTTTGTTTGCCAAAGCTTCAGGGCGGTTACCAGGGCCGAGCCGCGAGCGAGGTTAAGATCGCCGCCGGCGCCCGCGTCAGTCCGGTGCTTCGCCCTCGGCCGCCGCCCGGTCGC
>JBGSKT010000024.1:0-2431 GCA_041741075.1 Lysobacterales bacterium | reverse complement strand
CTGCCGGCTCCGGCGCCGCCCCGGGACGATGCACGCGGGTCGGCGTCAGCCGCGCCATCCGCGACTCGGCCGGAAGCGGACGATTGACCTGCTCGGACAGGCTGCCCTGGCTGTCGGCAACGATGACCCGCGCCACCGTCTGCAGAAGAATGCGGTCCTCGGGCGAGATCTGCTCGCCGGAGCGCACAAAGATGCCACCCGGACGGTCGATCGAGTGGGCCTCGCTGCCGGTGGTGATCAAGCCCATGATCTGGTCCTGCAGCCGTTGCCGATAACCGACGTGTTCCTCATTCCAGATCACCAGATCGACCGCCAGCCCCTTCAGCCGCCAGTAGGCGTGGCACTGGATCATCTGCTGGGCCAGTTCCAGGCGACGGCTGTCGGCAATCCTCAGCAGCACGATCGGCAGGTCACCGGAGATGGCGTAGGCCCACAGTGCCGATTGTCCGCGGCGGTTCTGCACCAGCAGTGCAGCATCGGCGCGCAGCGCGGCATTGGCATAGATCACCGCGCTGGCCAGTTGCGCGTATAGCTGGGCATCGGACTCGCTGGCATTGATCTGGCGCAGGGTCACGCCGCTGTGCGTACTGGCCAGGTCGAACACCCGGTCGGCGTGGTGGCAGTCGCGGTATTTGGCGACCAGGGCGACTGCCGCCGCGCGGCTGTCGGCGGCACCGGTGACCAGGTCCAGCACCTGCGACTGGTCCGGCTCCAGGGTGACCCGGCAGCGGATCGCAACGATCGGGTCCAGCACCGAACCGCTGGTTCCCGACAACGGACCTGGTTCCGAGAGTACGCGCGGCGCGGCCACGCTGCGGCCGCGGCCGATGAAGCGCATGCGGTCGGTCTCGAAGGAAACTTCGCCCTGCGGCGCACATTCGCTGCCGAGCAGGTGCAGCAGCCAGGGTGTGGCTTCTTCTGCCGAACGTGGTCGGCGCGTGCACAGGATCGCCTGGCTTTCGCCCAGCAGTTCGGTCTGCACGAACAGATTGCCGAACGCAGTCTGGCTGGCATCCTGGGCCGGGGGCGCGAGCACTACTTCGGCGTAGCTGGTTACCTCGATCACGCGGCGGCGGTGCGACCGGTTGCTGATCCTGACCCGGCGCAGCTCGATATCGTCCTCCGGCGACACGGCGATCTCCATATGGGTTTCGATGCCGTGATCGATGCGGCGGAATTCCGCCCTGCCCTCCGAGAACAGCGCCTGATAATTGCTGGCCGGTTTCAGCGTCGGCTGCTGTGCGGCCGACCAGAACTCGCCGCTCGCGTCGTCGCGCAGATAGACGAAGCTGCCCCAATGATCGCGGGTGGCGTCTTCGCGCCAGCGGCCAAGCGCCAGATTTTTCCAGCGGCTGTAGCCACCGCCGGCGTTGCTGACCATCACCTGGTAACGGCCGTTGGACAGCAGCGCCACCGCTGGCGTCGGCGTATCGAAGCCGGTCAGGGTGCGCGAACTGGCCTCCGGCCGGTCGGAAAAATCGCGACCTTCGGACTGCGTGACCAGCCGCGGATTCAGGACCGGGGCCTTCACGGTGCGCTCCTGCAGCAGCAGCAAGGTGGCCTGGAACCCGGGGTCGGATGCGAAGCGCCGCTGCATCGGCCGATCCAGCAGCAGCCAGGCGAAGGCGAGCAGGTTCATGCCCTGGTGGTGCGCCATGAACGAACGCACGATCGCACTGGTCTGGCCGCGCAACAGTCGCGATGCAGTGTAATCGACGGCTTCATAGAAACCGTGTCGGCCCTCCAGCCCGGCAGCGGCCAGCCGCTGCAGATTGGCGGTGGCGGCCTCGGGAGCGACCATCAGCGCCAGCACCGAGGCATAGGGGGCGACCACCAGGTCCTCGGCCAGCCCGCGCTTCAGGCCCAATCCCGGCACCCCGAAGGCGTGGTACTGATAATGCTGGCTGGCGTCGATGATGTTGTAGCCGGATTCGGATACGCCCCAGGGCAGGCCGTGCTGATCGCCATAGGCGATCTGCCGGGCCACCGCGGCCCTGCAGGTCTGGTCGAGCAGCGATCCGGGATAGGTCGGCATCACCAGCATCGGCATCAGGTATTCGAACATCGAACCGCTCCATGACACCAGCACCGGCCGGCCACCCGCGGTGGTCACCAGGCGCCCCAGGGCGAACCAGCTTTCCTGCGGCAACTGGCCCTGGGCGATGGCCACAAAGTTACCGAGCCGCGCCTCGGATGCCAGCAGATCGTAGAAACTGGCGTCGCGCCGGAACTGGTCTGCGTTGTAGCCGATCGCCAGCAGGTGGCGGCTGCGGTCGTACAGAAATTCGAATGACATGGCGGCAAAGTCAGCGGTCTGCCCGGCCAGTCCGGTGATGCTTTCGATGCGCTGTACGGCGCGCGCCACCGTGAGCTCGAGCAGTTCGCGGTCCGCGCCGGCATAACCGCCTGGGCCGGCGACCAGCGCACCCGC
>JBGSKT010000023.1:0-1744 GCA_041741075.1 Lysobacterales bacterium | reverse complement strand
CTCGGCGCCGCCCAGCGCCGCGGCCAGTGCGGCAGCCTGGTGCCGGTTGCCGGCGTGGCGGTCGCTCAGGGTCCAGATGCGCGGCGGCTGTGGCATGGGTTTTGTTCGTTGGTTGTATCTGGGCGTAGCGCGGATGGAGCGTAGCGGCTGTCAACAGCGTAGCTGGTCAACCCGGGCTACGCTCGCCGTCGTCCCGGCGAACGCCGGGACCCAGTGGTTGAGGCTCCCGCCAGCGTCGGGACTGGGCCCCGGCTTGACCAGCTCCGCTGTTGAGAGCCGCCGGGGTGACGGCTTCACCCGGGCTACGCTTCATCCTAGGCTTCGATCTACCATTGCCCATCCGGACCCCACGAACTTCAGGAACCACCGCAATGACCAATCACGCCCCGCTCGATGCCGCAGCCCTCGATCAATTGTTCCTTGAAGCGCGCACCTTCTCGGCCAACCCCAATCCCTGGCTGCCGCGCGCAGTGTCCACCGATACCCTGCGGCGGGTCTGGGAACTGGCGCGGATGGGCCCGACCTCGGCCAACCTATCGCCGATGCGGGTCGTGTTCCTGCAAAGCGCCCAGGCCAAGGCCCGACTCGCGCCAGCGCTCGATGCCGGCAACCAGCCCAAATCGGCGGCGGCGCCGGTCACCGCCATCGTCGGCATGGACATCCGCTTCTACGAGTTGCTGCCCAGGCTCTATCCGCACGCCGATGCGCGTTCCTGGTTTGCGCATCTCGAAGAACCCGACCTGGTCACCGTCGCGCTCCGGAACAGCAGCCTGCAGGGTGCCTATCTGATGCTGGCGGCGCGGGCGCTCGGTCTCGACTGCGGGCCGATGTCGGGCTTCGACCACGCACTGGTTGATGGGCTGTTCTTCGCCGGCACCTCGGTTCGCTCCAATTTCCTGGTCAATCTGGGTTATGGCGACCCGAGCACCCTGCACCCGCGCAGTCCGCGTCTGCAATTCGACGAGGCTTGCCAGATACTGTAGTGCCCGTACTTGCTGCACAGATTCGTGTTCCCGACCGTTCCACCACAATCTTCAGGAGAACTCCCATGCATTCGTTCAAGTTGGCCGTACTTTCCGTATTGGCGTTCAGCGGCATGGCCGCGGCGGCGCCCGAACCGTATGCCTTTGATCCCAGTCACACCCGCATCGCCTACGCCATCGACCATATGGGGCTGTCGGTGATGCAGGGCCGCTTCGCCCGCTTTGATGGCACCCTGGCGCTTGATGTCAACGATCTCCCGGCATCGAAGGTTTCGGTCAGTATCGACATGAACAGCATCGACAGCGGTGTGCCCAAACTCGACGAACATCTGCAAAGTCCGGATTTCTTCGACGTGGCCAAATTTCCGACCATGCAGTTCGAAAGCACCAAGGTCGAGGGCAGCGGCAACCAGTTCAAGGTCACCGGCAATTTGACCCTGCACGGCGTCACCAAGCCAGTGACTCTGGATGTCAGCATGCGCACCGTCGCCGTGCACCCGATGCGCAAGGTGCCAGCGGCGGGCTTCGTGGCCCGGGCCGAGATCAAACGCGCCGACTTCGGCATCGCGATCTATCCGGGCATGCTCGGCGACACCGTGCAGATCCGCATCGATACCGAAGCCGCTGCCAGAGGACAGAAGACCGAGGACGGAGGACAGAAAACACAAAACCAATAGTGCGGAATGCAGCACTTGCGGGAGCGAAATGCGGGAGCGAATTGTGGGAGCGACGGCACGTCGCGACTGCGGACCACGGCAACT
>JBGSKT010000022.1:0-1585 GCA_041741075.1 Lysobacterales bacterium | reverse complement strand
TGAACCGCCCGCGCCTGGCCGCCACAATGCCTGCCCCCCTGGAGCAAGCGATGGCCCTGCTCGACTGCATCGAAACCGAAACCGGCCCGGCACCGCGCTTCAGTGTGGTCTGGCTGCATGGCCTGGGCGCCGACGGCGGCGATTTCGCGCCGATCGTGCCGCAGTTGCTGCATCGCCACTGGCCGGCGATCCGCTTCGTGTTTCCGCACGCGCCGGTGCGCCCGGTGACCATCAATGGCGGCATACCGATGCGCGCCTGGTACGACATCCGGGGTGTCCGCATCGAGGACAAGCAAGACCAGGCCGGCGTGCTCGAATCGATTGCCCAGGTCCATGCCCTGCTCGACCGTGAGAGCGCCCGCGGCATCCCGCCGGAACGGCAGATCCTGGCCGGATTTTCCCAGGGCGGCGCGATCACTCTGGCCACCCTGTTGCGCCGCGAACAGCCGCTGGCCGCAGCGATCGCGCTGTCTGCCTATTTGCCCTTGTCCGCCGAGTCGGCCACCGTGATCGGGTCCGGCGCACGCGCGGTACCGCTGTTCATCGGCCACGGCAGCCTGGATTCGGTGGTGCCGATCGCGCTCGGCAGCGGCAGCCGCGACTGGCTTTTTGCGCACGGATTCAAGCCGACCTGGCACGCCTACCTGATGGCGCACTCGGTCTGTGCCGACGAAATCGCCGACCTCGGCCGCTTCCTGGATCCGATCCTCGGCGCCTGAAGTTCTGAGCAATAGGTTGTGCGGAGCGTAGCGGTGGTTAGCAGCGGAGCCGGTCAGCGCAACGGCCGGTTCCGCGCTCCGCGATGTTGCGCTTTGCTGCGCTCAGCAGAATCCATGCTCCTGCGTTGCTGCTGGCCGCAAACGCCAAGCAGGTCCGCAGCCGCGCTCAATTGTCCGGATCGGCATGCACGACCACGCCGACACTGGCGTCGACCGGCGCGCGCCAGGGTGCCCGCGCCAACGCTGCCTGGGTCTGCGTGTAACCCAGTTCGCGCCGCGACGCGATGCCTTCAGCGCTGAAGTCGATGTCCTTGGTGTGGGTTTCGGTGGCCAAGTGCGGCGGGGTCAGCATTACCACCTGCATGGTGGTGCCGCAGCCGAAGCTGGCCAGCTCGCGCACCGCGGCGGATTTTTGTGCGGCAACGGGCAACTGCGCGGTCAGTTGCCGGATCACGTGGCGCAGTTGGTGCAACTGCTGCTGGCGGGCGATGTGGCTGTGCGCGCGGCTGGCGTACTGGATGTCTTTCTGCCGCTCCAGAACCTCGGCGATGCTGTTTGGCATGGCGCCGTGCGCGTGCCAGACGTTGACCGCAAAAATCAGCGAGCTCTGGCGCGGGTCGTCGTCGAGCACCGCCTCGATCGGCGTATTCGAATAGATGCCGCCATCCCAGTAGGCCTCACCCTCGATGCACACCGCCGGAAACGCCGGCGGCAGGGCGCCCGAGGCCAGCACATGCTCGATGCCCAGGGTCTCGCGCCGGGAATCGAAGTAGCGCATGGCACCGCTTTCGACATTGACCGCGCCGACCGTCAGGCGCGGCGCACCGGCGTTGAGCCGGCCGACATCCAGCAGTTCGCCCAGGGTC
>JBGSKT010000021.1:0-2616 GCA_041741075.1 Lysobacterales bacterium | reverse complement strand
GCGGCGCCAGCGGCCGTGGCTGCACCCGATCGAGCAGGCCGCTGGCCCAGGGACCGGCGGCATTGACCAGAATGCGCGCGTCGCAATGGTGTCTGGCGCCGGCCATTTCGTATTCGATACGCGCGCCTTGCTGGTGCAGCTCGGCCGCCAGGAAGCGGGCCGGCATCAAAAGCTCCGCCCCGAGCGACTCGGCCGAGCGCCAGACCGCGGCGGTCAGCGCGGCGTCGTCGGTCTGCGCGTCCTGATAGCGAAACACCGCCTGCAGGCCCTGCGTGGACAGGCCATCGAGCGCGTCCCAGCACGTCCGCGGCAGCGATTGAAAACGCGCCTCCGCACCCAGTCCGGCGAGCAGTGCATACAGGCCGAGGCCGACGCGTATGTGCCAGGGCCGGCGGGCAGTGTTGGCGTAGACCGGAATATGGAATGGGATCAGCCGCACCAATTCCGGCGCCAGCCGCAGCAACAAGCGCCGCTCACCGAGACTCTCCCGCACCAGACGCAACTGCGCGGTCTCTAGATAGCGCAGCCCGCCGTGGATCAACTTGCTGGAGCGACTGGAACTGCCATGCGCCAGCGCGGCCTGCTCCAACAGCAGCACGCCGTACCCTGCCGCCGCCCCGGCCTGGGCAATGCCGACGCCGTGGATGCCACCACCGATGATCACCAGATCGTAGGTCCGGGCCATGCTCGCTCCAAGCACACAGCCCAAAGCCTAACCGATCTTGCCGCCAAGCCACCGCCAAACGGGGCTCGTCCCCGCGGGCGCGGGAAACACGTAGGCGGGCCTAGTGCCCGCCCGGACGACGGTTCCTCCCCGCGTGTGCGGGGCGCCGTTCTTGGATGGCAAGGGCTTCAGCGGCCGCAGGGGGAATGCTCAGGCGGATTCCTTCGGCAACGGACGCCGCCGCAAGCCTCGCGCTTCGATGACGACCAGATAGCCATCGGCCAGTTCCGGTTCGGCAAGGAACGCCAACACCCGCTCCGCCGGCCAGGTCAGCGGGACCGCTCCTTGCCGCAGGTAGAGGATGGCGGGCGGCGGCACGCAGTGCCGTGAAAACACCAGTTCGCCATAGTCGCGATCGAAAGTGACCAGCCATCTCGCACTGCTGTGCGCGATCGCCAACACGGTTTCGTCCGTGGCGCCCGGCATCGCTTCTTGCACGGACAACACGTCCACCCCCGCCGCGCGCAACGTACGCACGGAAGGCGCAGGGAAGTTTTCGTTGACGATCAGGCCTCGGCTCACGCCACCGCCTTGTGCGTGGCGATGTACTGCTCGTCGCGGAGCATCTGTTCAGTGAACGCGAGCGCCGCCAGGATGTCGTCGCGGGAAATGTGCGGATAGGCTTCGAGAACCTGTTCGTAGGTCCAGCCGTTGGCCAACCAGCCGAGGATCAGCTCGACGGATATCCGGGTTCCCCGGATGACGGGCTTGCCGATCAGCACGTCGGGGTCGCTGGTGATACGGTCGCGCCAATCCATGTTCATGCTCCTACGTATACTGCCTGCCATTCTCGGCCGGTTGCGTGAAAATTCAAGCGCGGCGGACCAATAGCGGGTGCGGGATGTTCTCGCCCGCGAGCCAGCGCATCAGGCGATGTGCGGGAGCGGGCGGTATTTTTCTTCTTCGATCATCGCCTGAGCGAAAGCAAAAACGGCGCGAAGATCGTCGTCGCAAAGGTGTGGATAGTTTTCCAGTATCTGCGCCTCGCTCCACCCGGCGGCCTTCAAGCCGAGCAGGAATTCGACGGTCAGGCGGGCGCCTGTCACACGCGGCCGCCCACCGCAGATATCAGCGTCCGATTCGATACGTGTCATCCAATTCATGATTGCAACCTCCGGATTCGACGATTCAATCTACCGCTGCGGACGCGTTGATGCCAGTTGCTGATCACGCCTTTCGGTTACGCTGGCGCCGGCAGCGGCAGTGCGGCGGGATAGGAGCGTGCAATGGCGATGATTCTTTCCGGGGTCGAGCACGATATCGGCGGCCTCAAAGTGCGCAGGTTGTTGCCGCAGGCGCGCAGCCGCAGCCTTGGACCCTTCGTGTTCTTCGATCATATCGGCCCACACCGGTTTGCCCCCGGGGTCGGCATCGATGTGCGGCCCCACCCGCATATCGGGCTGGCCACGGTGACCTATCTCTGGGAGGGCGTACTCGGTCATCGCGACAGTCTGGGCCACGTACAGGACATCCGCCCGGGCGACGTGAACTGGATGACCGCCGGGCGCGGCATCGTGCATTCCGAGCGCAGCCCCGAACCCGAGCGCGGTGCCGGTCACCGCATCCATGGCCTGCAAACCTGGGTGGCGCTGCCGAAGGCCGACGAGCGCACCGACCCGGACTTCCATCACCACCCGGGGGCCACCCTGCCGCGCATCGATCGCCCGGGCGTGCGCCTGACCGTGGTCGCCGGACAGGCCTTCGGCCGGCAATCTCCGGTGGCGGTGTTCAGCGACACCCTGTATGTGTCGATCGAACTCGCCGTCGGCGCCTGTCTGGAGATTCCACCCGAACATGCCGAGCGCGCACTGTATCCAGTCGCCGGCGCCCTGCTGCTGGACGAAGACGGCGTGTCCACCGCGCTGACGCCCAACCAGCTCGCGCTGCTAAGG
>JBGSKT010000020.1:0-4639 GCA_041741075.1 Lysobacterales bacterium | reverse complement strand
CGCCTCGGCATCCCGTCGGTGAGCTACTACGGCGCGCGCACCGCGCCGTTCCTCGACGAAACCCCGCTCGCGCCGGTACTGATGCACTTCGGTGAACGCGATCCGTCGATTCCGGCCGCCTTGGTCGCCGCACTGCGCCAGCGCCACCCGCAAATTCCGGTCCACGTCTACGCCGCCGGGCACGGTTTCAACTGCAATCAACGCGCTGATTTTCACGCCGAATCGGCGGCCCTGGCCTGGCGCCGCAGCCTCGCCTTCCTGCGTGAAGAACTGCGCCCGGCCAGCGATTTCGTGTTGCACCCGCGCCTGCAGGATGACGCCATCGAACTGGGCGACCTGGCCTTGTGCCGGGTATTGCTGATGAACGATGCCCGCTTTCCCTGGATCATCCTGGTGCCGCGCCTGCCCGGGTGCCGCGAACTGACCGACCTGGACCCGGCCCAGCGTACCCAACTGATCGAGGAACTCGCCCACGCCGAACACGCCATGCAGGCGGTGTTCGACCCGGAAAAGCTCAATCTGGCGCTGCTCGGCAACCGGGTGCCGCAATTGCACGCGCACGTAATCGCGCGCTACTGCAGCGATCCGGCCTGGCCGGACCCGGTCTGGAACAGCGGCGCGGCCGAGCCGTATCGGGCCGGCCAGGTCCATGCCACCCTGCTCGCCCTGCGTGCCGCGCTGGCCGTGCACGAAGACCAGGCACCCGCTGCTTGAGCAAGGCGGCCTGGCCGCGACTGGCAGCATTCGTTCGCTGTCCACGGCACTGCCGGTACAATGCGCCATGTCCAAATTACCGATCATCCACGACCGTCGTCTGCTCAACGAAGGTACCCGTTTCGCGCTGGAGCAGATCGACCTGGAATTCAGCAACGGCGAGCGGCGCACTTTCGAGCGGATGCCAGGGTCTGGCCGCGGCGCAGTGATGATCCTGCCGATGCGCGACGAAAACACCGTGCTGCTGGTCCGCGAATATGCGGCCGGACTGCACAGCTACGAACTCGGGCCGCCGAAAGGACGGCTGGAACGCGGTGAGGACGTGCTCGCCGGCGCCAATCGGGAGATGAAGGAAGAAGTCGGTTTCGGCGCGCACCGGCTGACCCTGCTCACCCAACTGTCGCTGGCGCCAACCTATATGGCCAACCGGATCAACCTGGTGCTGGCCGAAGACCTGTTCCCGGAAAAGCTGGAAGGCGACGAGCCGGAAGAACTCGAAGTGGTGCCGTGGCGGCTGGATGATCTGAGCCGCCTGGTGGAACGCGACGACGTCACCGACGGCCGCTCGATCGCCGCCTTGTTCATCGCCCGCGAATATCTACGCAAACGGGGCAGCCAGCGGTGAACCCGGAGACCTCGGCCGCGCTGCTGGAATCGGTTCAGGCGATCGCCGAAAACGCCGGCCGGGCGATCATGCAGGTCTACCAGAGTGGCTTCGCGGTTACCGAAAAGGATGACCGCTCGCCGTTGACCGCAGCCGATCTGGCCGCGCACCGGGCGATCCTGGACGGCCTCACCGCCTTGACCCCGGACTGGCCGGTATTGTCCGAGGAAGCCGCCGGCAACCATGGCCCGGACCGCCGCCAGTGGTCGCGCTTCTGGCTGGTCGATCCACTCGATGGGACCCGCGAATTCATCAAGAAAAACGGCGAGTTCAGCGTCAACATCGCCCTGATCGAAGCGCAGCACAGCGTGCTCGGCGTGGTCCACGCGCCGGTCTCCGGGCAAAGCTGGTTGGGTGCCCGTGGCGGCCCCGGCTACCGCATTGATGCGGACCGGCAACGCCATCCGCTGCACGTGCAAAACCCGGCTCCGGAATGCCTGCGCGTGGCCGGAAGTCGCTCGCACGCCGACCCGAGACTCGCCGGCTTTCTCGCCCGGGCCGGCCAGCACCGCATGCAGCCGATGGGCTCGGCGCTGAAGTTCTGCCTGGTCGCGGAAGGCCGGGCCGATGTCTACCTGCGCTTCGGCGCGACCAGCGAATGGGACACCGCCGCCGGCCAGGCGGTGCTGGAAGCCGCCGGTGGTCAGGTCTGCGACCATCGCCTGCGGCCGCTCGCTTACAACACCCGGGCCAGCCTGATCAATCCGGATTTCATCGCATTTGCCGACCCCGGCCTGCCGTGGCTGGACTGGTTACAACCGAACGGGACCAAAGCGCATGCCTGAGCACCCGATCGACCGCCTGCTGGCGATCATGGCGCGCCTGCGCAATCCCGAGGGCGGTTGCCCCTGGGACCTGCAACAGGACTTCAGCACGATCGCCCCGTACACCGTTGAAGAAGCCTACGAGGTAGCCGACGCCATCGACCGCGGCGATTTCGACGACCTGCAAGACGAACTCGGCGATCTGCTGTTCCAGGTCGTATTCCATGCGCAACTGGCGGCCGAACGCGGTCTTTTCGGATTCAACCAGGTGGTCGCTTCGATCTGCGCCAAGATGGAACGCCGTCACCCGCACGTTTTCGGCGATCTGGTGGTCGCCGATGCCACCGAGCAGACCCGCCTGTGGGAGCAACACAAACGCGCCGAGCGTGGCACCGACCCGGACCGCAGTGCCCTGGCTGGCATCAAGGCCGGCCTGCCCGAGTGGCAGCGTGCACTCAAGCTGCAGAAGCGTGCGGCCGCGGTCGGCTTCGACTGGCCCGAATCCAGCCAGGTGATCGACAAACTGCGCGAGGAGATTGCCGAGGTCGAAGTCGAACTGGCAGCCGGGTCCGATCCGGAACGCCTGCATGACGAGGTCGGTGACCTGCTGTTCGTGCTGGTCAACCTGGCCCGCCACCTCGAGGTCGATGTATCACGCGCCCTGCGTGGCGCCAACCGCAAGTTCGAGCAGCGCTTCCGCCGCATGGAGGCAATCGCTGCGGAAAACGGGCAGAGCTTTGCGGCGCTGACCCTCGATCAGCAGGAGGCACTCTGGCAAGGGGTCAAGCGCGAGGCGGACAGCGCCGCCTGATCTGCTACCCTGGCGACCGTTCCTGCCCCGGCGCCCAGGGCGCTAGACTGTCGCCAACCGAACCGGCCGCCAGCGCTTGCCATGAACGAATTCCAGAGTTTCCAGGCGTTCTATCCGTACTACCTGAGCGAGCACCGCAATCGTACTTGCCGCCGGCTGCATTTCGTCGGCAGCAGTCTGGTGCTGGTCCTGATCGCCGCGGTCGCTATCGGCTCGCTCGGCGCCTTGTGGTTGTTCGCTGTTCCGCTGATCGGCTACGGATTTGCCTGGGTCGGACATTTTGTGTTCGAGCACAACCGCCCGGCCACCTTTCGCCACCCGCTGTACAGCCTGCTCGGTGACTGGGTCATGTTCAGGGACCTGCTGATCGGCCGGATCCGCTTCTGAGCGCCGGCCCGGCAGAACCGACCGCAGCAACGCTCAGGCCCGGAACACCAAAGCCGCACCGGCCGCGATCAGGGCGAATCCCGCCAGGTGCTGCCAACGCAGCGGCTCGCCCAACCACAGCACCGAAAAGCCGACGAACACCAGCAAGGACAACACTTCCTGGATGGTCTTGAGCTGGGCCACGCTGTACACGCTGTTGCCGAAGCGATTGGCCGGCACCTGCAGGCAATATTCGAAAAATGCGATACCCCAGCTGACCAGGATCACCAGCCACAGCGCCGCGTGCTTGTAGCGCAGGTGGCCATACCAGGCCACGGTCATGAACAGGTTGGACGCGAACAACAGCAGGATGGTGCCAAGTCGGATGGGCATGGGCAGGGGCACGATGGCAAAGGCCGGACGGAGCATAGCGGCAACCCTTCGCAACTCGGCGCAAGCCGCGCAGCGCTGGGGCCGACACAGGCGGGCGAGGCCGACCGATGTCGGGTCCGCGCCTGCGGCGCTTGACCCGACCTACGACTCCCGACTCCCGACTCCCGACTCCCGACTCCCGACTCCCGACTCCCGACTCCCGACTCCCGACTCCCGACTCCCGACTCCCGACTCCCGACCTACGACTCCCGACCTACGACTCCCGACCCCCGCACCGCCCTCAGGCGACGTCCGAATCCAGAAAACGCGCCTCGTACATCAGATCGTGGATGCGTTGCTCCTGACCCTCAACGAACTGCACCCCCAGACTTTCCACGCCGCTGCGTACCACGCGCGCCAGCAGACTGATCACGGTGTCTTGATCGAGCATGAAAAAAATATGAAATGGTTCGCCGACATCGCCCGGCCAGTTCTTCGGGCGGCCGACCCGGGCCCCACCCTGCGACAGGTCCCACACTTCCGAGAGATAGCCACGATCGCCCACCACCAGCATGGCGGCGCTGAATACGTCCTTACGTGGGTGGAGTCGTTTTTCGTGGGTATCCATGATGCGCAATGTCGCCGGTTGAGGAATCTCGCGGAGAAGCACATTCGCAGTGTCCATGCCAGCCGCGCAATAACCGTGACCGGGTTCCGCATTGGCTCCAGGAATCTCGACCGCACCCGCGCTGGCCGCACGATCTCGCCCGGAAACGATACACCCGGAGCAACGCCGCCGGATCGGCAGCCAGTGCCGCAGCCTGACCAGCGCAGTGAATTATTGCGGCGAGCGACCCGCCCCGGCGGCGGCAAGCACGTCGGGGTTGTGCCGATGCAAAGCAGCACCCGCGGTCGTGCCGGCGAACGCCGGAACCCAGTGCCCGGAGC
>JBGSKT010000019.1:0-1806 GCA_041741075.1 Lysobacterales bacterium | reverse complement strand
GCCAGAACCCGTCGCCGTAGCGGGCCCGACGATAGTCGGCGCTGGGCCACAGCCGTTGCCCGAGCCAGCGCAGTTTCTTGCTGGCGCCGGGCAGGGAGAGGAAATTCATCCACTCGACATAGCCCGGGTGCCGCATGCGGTCGAGGACCATTGCTTCGGATGTCGCCGCCCGCTGCAGATCGGCCAGCAGGCTTAGCGGCGCGATCGTGCCGAAGGTCCGGGCCGCGGCCCGCAAGCCGTCAAGGCAGCAAGCAGCCAGACCCCGATCGCAGGCCAGGTCCAGCAACTGTTGCCATTGCGCCGGTGCAAAGCCACTGCCGAGCAGATGCAGGTCATACAGCCACTTCAGGCGTTCGCCATCCGGCAACACGAAGTTCTGCACCCGGTGCATGGCCGCGTGCAGGAAGGCGTGTACCGGCCCCAGCCCGAATGCCCGCGGGCCGAGCCCGGGCAGCGCCGTCCGGGCCGCGTATAGCGAGGCGAAGTCGAAGCGGAATGCGAATACCGGGGCATTGCAGAGCGCCCAGTGCAAATCGACTTCGAGTCGCGGCCGGTTCTGATCGATCGGGATCAGGGTGGTTTCGAAACTGCACAGATCGCCGGCCAGTGGCAGCCCGGCTGGACCATAGCCAAGCCCGGCCAGCACATCGCGCGCCTGGGTGGCATGGGCGGGGGCGACCAATAGATCGATATCGTTGCAGGCGCGCAGGCCCGGTGCCGGATACAGCCACCAGGCCAGCGCCGAACCCTTGAGCAACAGGAAGGGACAACCGGCAGCACTGATCGCCGCAACGATCCGCCGGGTCTCGGCTTCCAGCAGCAGACTGCGCCGCGTTTGTGTCTGCGCCGCCCGGGCAATGCGGGCGATCAGATCCACCGGGATCGGGCTGGGCCAGTCGGCCTTGCTCAGCCGCTCATGGAGCAGGGCCGCGATGCCATGTCGTTCGGCAGCGGCGACCAACTCGCTGGCCGCGACGGCCGGCCAGGGTGGTCGATCACCATTGAGGGTGCTGCCCAACCATTGGTCGATCCGGTTCTGCATGCGGCGATGATGATGACTGTCACCGCGCGCGGCAATGTCCGATCGATCCGGGCGCGGCTGGCGCGCCCAAGTCAACCAAGCAACTTTTCATACTCGGCGTGCGTTCCAAGCCAGAACCACACGTAGCCATCCGCTGCTGCTACTGCCAAAGCTCGGTAGTTGAGGCCGACCCGGGCCGACCAAAGCTCGCCGACCTTTTTGAACCGCAGGGAGGGATGGCGAGGGTTGTCTCGCAGCAGTTGATAGGCCTTGTCTGCAAGACGTTGAACGTCTTCGGGCAGGCCTTGGTAACAGAGCCAGAAGTCGGGGTTGGCGTGGTGGATCAAATGCGTGAAGTCCGGCCTGCCGCGTGGTCCGCCAGAGCCTTGCCAGCCAAGGTCTTGAGCTTTTCAGCTTTTGAGTCGTTCTCAATCTGTCGGTCCCAAGCCTGCCACTCATATTCGTGGAACCAGGTACGGAATTTTGCGAAGTCCGATGGCGCGAGTTGTTGCACTTGAAGTTCGAGATGCTCAAGGGTAGTCATGGGATGCTCCGGCGCTTCTGGAGCCGGATGGTAGCCCAACAACGTTGTGTTTGGGTCTGCGAGTCGGTGGTTAATCGCTACCTGACCCCGCGCGTCAGCAGCGCGCGGGGAGGGCGTAGGTCGGCTCAAGGCGCGCAGCGCCGGAGCCGACAATGCCGGTCGCTGTCGCACCGCCTGGCCGAGAGTCCCGCCATCCGAACGTTGGCGGCCAGGTTTGCGATGTCGGGTCCGCGCCTGCGGC
>JBGSKT010000018.1:0-3643 GCA_041741075.1 Lysobacterales bacterium | reverse complement strand
GGCTGGAACATCGTCGCCAGCGTGGCCAGCGAGGGCCGCATCGAGGCGACCGCTACCACTCTGATGTTCGGCTTCAAAGACGACGTGGTGATCCGCGTCCGCGCCGATGACGCCGGCAGTCGCATCGACTTGCGCTCGGTCTCGCGGGTCGGCCGCAGCGACCTCGGTGCCAACGCCCGACGCATCCGCGCCTACCTGGAGCGGCTGTCCGCCGGCTGATCGGCAGCACGGACGCGACCCGGAATCATCCAGCCGACACCGGCTGCCGGGTGCGTGCCAACAGCAGATAGAACGCGGGCACCACAAACAGGGTGAACAGGGTGCCGATGGTGAGGCCGCCGACCACTACCCAGCCGATCTGGTGGCGGGCCTCGGCGCCGGCGCCGAAGGCCAGCGCCAGCGGCAGCGAGCCGAGCACCATGGCCCCGGTGGTCATCAGGATCGGACGCAGGCGCAGGGTGGCGGCATCGATCACCGCGTCGATTTTGCGGCGGCCTTGTTCCTGCAACTGATTGGAAAATTCGACGATCAGGATGCCGTGCTTGGCGATCAGGCCGATCAGGGTGACCACGCCGATCTGGGTGTAGATGTTCCAGGACCCGGCGATCTGCCATAGCCCGGCGCCCTGGCCCCAGTTGAGCAGGACCAGACAAAGAAAGGCGCCGAATACCGCGAGCGGCACCGCGATCAGGATCACCAACGGGTCGACAAAGCTCTCGAACTGGGCGGCCAGCACCAGATAGATGAACACCAGCGACAGCACCAGCATCAAGGTGGCGCTGCTGCCGGACTGGCGGAACTCGCGCGACTGTCCAGACAGGTCGTACTGGCCGCCGGGGGCGACTTCCTGCAGCGCCTGCTGCAGCCAGTCGAGCGCCTCGCCCTGGGAATAACCGGGGGCCAGGCCCATGCTCAGGGTGGCGGCGCGCAGCTTGTTGAAGTGGTTCAGTTCCTTGGCCGCCACGGTCTCTTCGATCCGCGCCAGATTGTCGAGCTGGACCATGCTGTTGTCGCCTGCGCGTACAAAGATGTTGGACAAATCCTCGGGCGTGCGGCGGGCATCGTTTTCGACCTGCACGATCACGTCGTATTGTTCCGACCCACGCTTGAAGCGGGTGACATTGCGTCCGCCGAGCAGGGTTTCGAGCGTGCGTCCGACCGCCGCCACGCTGCTGCCGATGCTGGCGATCTTGTCGCGGTCCATGTCGATCCGCAGTTCCGGCTTGTTGAGCTTGAGGTCGGAATCGGCATTGGTCAGGCGTGGATTCTCGGCGATCCTGGCCAGCATGCGCTGGACCAGGGAATCGAGGTCTTCCCAACTGCCCGTGGTCTGCACCACGAAGCTGACCGGCTGCCCGAAACCACCCTGGCCGAGCGGCGCCGGGGTGATCGGAAAGGCCAGCATGCCGGGAATACCCATGAACTGCGGGAACAGACTGCCGGCCACCGCCTGCGCCGAGCGATCACGCTGGTCCCAGTCCTTGAGCCGCATGAAGCCGATCGCCGAAGTGACGTTGTTGAAGCCGACAATCTCGAAATAGCGATCGACCTCGGGCACCTTGGCGAACATCGCCTCCATCTGTTTCGCGTAACGGTCGGTGTAGTCGATGGTCGAACCTTCCGGGGCGGTACCGAAACTGATCACCAGGCCCTGGTCCTCCTGCGGCGCCAGTTCCCTGGGCAGCAGGGATTGCAGACCGAACACGCCGACCAGCAGCAGGGCCGCAGCCAGCACCCAGCCGCGCACCGCCAGTACCCTGGCCAGAATCCGCCGATAGCCGCTATCCAGACGATGCAGCAAGTGTTCGCCGAACGCATAAAAACGGCCATGGCGCGGCTCGTGGCGCAGCAGCTTCGAACACATCATCGGCGACAGCGTCAGCGCGGTGAAGCCCGACACCAGCACCGCCCCAGCCAGGGTCAGCGCGAACTCGATGAACAGTTTGCCGGTGCGGCCGGTGGCAAACGCAAACGGCAGGTAGACCGCGCTCAGGGTCAGGGTCATGGCCACGATCGCGAAGCCGATCTCCTTGCTGCCCTGGAACGCAGCGGCCAGCGGCGACATGCCCTCCTCGATATGCCGGAACACATTTTCCAGCATGACGATGGCGTCGTCCACGACCAGGCCGATCGCCAGCACCATGGCCAACAGGCTCAGGGTGTTGATGGTGAAGCCGAACAACGCCATCAACGAGAATGCGCCGATCAGCGAGATCGGGATGGTCACGATCGGGATCAGCACCGCGCGCCAGTTGCGCAGGAACAAAAAGATCACCAGCACCACCAGCAATACCGCTTCGGCCACGGTCTTGTATACCTCGTTGATCGACTGCTGGATGAAGACCGTGGTGTCGTGGGCGATCTCGACCTTCATCCCAGCCGGCAGGGTGCGGGTGATTTCCGGCAGCAATTTGTTCAGCGCCCGGGAAATGTCGAGCGGGTTGGCCACCGCCTGTTTGACGATGCCGAGCGGTACCGCATTGCGGCCATTGAACCGTGCCCGGAAGCGGGCCGAGTCGGCGCCCAGCTCGACCCGACCGACATCGCCGAGGCGAACCAGGTAGCCGCTGTCCTGGCGCAGGATGATCGCGGCGAATTGTTCCGGCGTGCGCAGGTCGGTCTCCGACAGCACGGTGAACTCGCGATTGCGGCTCTCGACCCGGCCGGCCGGAATTTCGATGTTCTGCGCACGCAGCGCGGCTTCCACATCGTTCGGGGTGATGCCGAGGCTGGCCATGCGGGCCGGGTCGAGCCACACCCGCATGGCGAAGCGATTGCCGTAGACCTGGGCCTGGGCCACGCCGGGCAGGGTCTGCACCCGGTCCTTGACCAGCCGGTTGGCGAAGTCGGAGATCTCGATCAGCGAATGCCGGTCCGAAGAGAACGCCAGATAGATGATCGGCTGGGCGTCGGCTTCCTGCTTCTGCACGATCGGGTCATTGGCTTCTTCCGGCAGCAGCCCGCGCGCCTGCGCGACCCGGTCGCGCACGTCCGAAGCGGCCGCGTCGGCGTCGCGATCGAGCAGAAAATTGACCGTGACCTGGCTGGATTCGGCGCGGCTCACCGACTGGATGAAATCGATGCCCTCGATGCCGGACAACACGTCCTCGATCGGTTTGGTGATCTGCGACTCGATCACCTGGGCGTTGGCGCCCGGGTAGCTGACCGCGACCGTCACCACTGGCACGTCGACATTGGGGATCAGCCGGATGGCCAGGCGCTGGTAGCTGATGATGCCGAGCAAAAGCAGCACCACATTGAGTACCGTGGCCAGTACCGGGCGCCGGATCGAAGTGTCGGAAAGGATCATGGTGGCTGGCTTCTCATTCGCCGTTGGTGGGCGCGGCCGCCGTATTTTCGGGCGTGGCCGTGTCGCTTTCCGGTGCGGCGATCTCGACCGGCGTGCCATCGCCGATTTTCAGTTGGCCGGAGGTGACCACGACATCACCGGGCTTGAGTCCACTGAGCACCTCGACCCGGCCGGGCAGGCGTGCGCCCAGGGTGACCGGTACCAGATGCGCGACCCCCTGTTCGACCCGGTACACCATCTTCGCCTCGCCCTGCGGCCAGATCGCCTGTTCCGGTACCAGCAGCGCCGCGTCGGTGTTGCTGAGCTCGATGCTGGCCCGCACCGACATGCCCG
>JBGSKT010000017.1:0-1855 GCA_041741075.1 Lysobacterales bacterium | reverse complement strand
CCCGCCGGTCGAGGATGAATACGTCGTTCCCAAAATATCTGCAGGCGACCGTGCGCTCGCTGCGCACCAATTCAAGGTCTTCGCTGTACTCACCCAAATCGATATGCAGCGACGCCTGATAGTCGCCGACGCGGGGCGTCGCCGGAATCTCAAAGTTCCTGGATCGGCTCGAGTTCACGTCGAACGCCGTTACGGTGCGCGTGCGCAGGTCGTGGACCAGCGATTCGCCGTCGAACCACTCGCTGATCTCATAATCGAGGAAGCAGCGGTTCTTGGACACCATGTCGGCGCTGCGCTGTTCCTCGATCAACACGCGCGATTCATTTCCGCGCAGGCTCCGCCACTCGAAGGTTTCGGCGGCCCCGGAAACGCGGTGTACCAGCGCGGCATCGTGTCCGATATGGGTGATGGCAGCCTGCCCGGTCCCTTCGATGACGCTATGGGCCGGCACAGATGGATCAAACGCGATGAACCCCAGGCCGTTGTGGCGACCCACCAGGAATCCATCGTCCAATACTTTGACGATGTCGCCGCCCGCGCCGCTCGCCTGCAACACGGTGACAGCGGCGTTGTCCAGTCGAATCGAACGCGCCGACCACGCCGATGACCTGAACGCCAACAGCAGCGCGGAACCCTGGGCGGTGGAGCCCAGTTGTATCAAAAAGAACGATGCCTCCGGCCCGAGCAATCGCCGCACCAGGTTGCGGCCATCGACAGCGACCCGCCAGACTGTGTCCTGGGATCCCACCCTTACCACCACGACCAGAAACTCACCACCCTCGGCCCAATGTGTGGCGACGATGGTTGCATTCGCACCCTGAGCCAGCAGCCAGCCGCCGTCCAGCACCGGCTCCAGAGTGCCGAGCAACAGGTCGAACCGATACAGACCGATCAGGCGATCGTTGAGATCGGCGGTGGCCAGATTCAATGGATCGCGCAGAACCACCGTGTCCTGGTCGTGGTAGCCGCTGGGTGGGTCCAGCACTTGCCGTGGATTTGTGGACAGTGGCGTGAACCGCGCCAAGCCGGTGCCTACCGCCGCCAGGATCGGCGAACGGTTGGTGTCGACCACCACCGCCACTTCTCCCATCGCTTCGCCATCGGCGGACAGCGCACGCACCCGGTAGCGGCCATCGGCGACCAGGGCGCCGGCGTCGTCGCGGCCTTCCCACAGCACGGCGTAGCCGTTGTTGCCGACGAACTGCTCGGGCGGATAGCTGCGCACGCTGCGCCCGCCTTGATCCAGCACTTCGATGATCGCCGGCACTGCCGTCAAGTCGCCGAACAGCACCTGGGTCGATTCCTTGATGCCGTCGTCGTTGGGCGAGATATACGGTTCGGTGGCGAACTGTCCACCCTGGCTTTGCAACGGCACCACGGCGAGGTTGTTGTCTTCGCGCGATTCCGCGATCGCCGATTCCGGGTCGAGCAGCACGCTCAGGGTGGTGGCGGGACTCGCGGCAAAGGTCCAGGTCCAGGACAGCTCGGCGCTGGCACCACCGGAAATGGTGGCGGCGATCTGATCCGCACCTATCGGGCTGCCGGCGGTCGGTGTGCCCTCGAACAGGCGCGCGACCAATCCCTCCAGCGGCTGCTCGCCGAGATTGCGGATGCTCACGTCGGCGCGCACGCTCTGGCCCGCAATCGGGATGCTGGGCGTCAAGCGCAGGCTGGCGATGCTGACCGAGGCATCCGGCAGGCTGCGCACATGCTGCGCCACGAAGGCGATGTTGTCGTCTTCGTTGAGTTCGGCGATCAGGGCATCCGGATCGACCGCGGCGAAGAACAGGCGATCACCCGCATCGGACAGGGTCGGCAGGTTCACGCTCAGCGGCCGCTCGGCACCGGCGGGCAG
>JBGSKT010000016.1:0-2746 GCA_041741075.1 Lysobacterales bacterium | reverse complement strand
GCCGGCATGTACGACAACGCCAGCGACGGCGATGCCGGCGACGTGCAGCCGCCGCTCAACCCGCGTTACACCATCCCGTCGGATGCGCCGACCACACTGAACGCGCTGCGTCGCATGTCGGCGGCGGCCCAGGTCGATCTGGCCGAGAGCATCGGCATCCAGGAAGGCGTGGCGCGCGCGCGCAAGCAGGACGTGACCTTTTCCATTCTGAAGGTGCTGACGCGCACGCCCGAGGGCATCGACGGCGAGGGGGTGGTCGAGATTCTGCAGGATGGCTTCGGCTTCCTGCGCGCCTTCGATTCCAGCTATCTGGCCGGACCCGACGACATCTACATCAGCCCGAACCAGATCCGGCGCTTCAACCTGCGCACCGGCGACTTCGTGACCGGCAAGATCCGCTCGCCCAAGGATGGCGAGCGCTACGTCGCCCTGCACAAGGTCAACGAGATCAACGGCGAGCCGCCGGAGGCCTCGAAGAACAAGGTGCTGTTCGAAAACCTGACCCCGCTGTTCCCGCGTGAAGCCTTCCACCTGGAACGCGGCAATGGCTCCAGCGAGGACATCACCGGACGCATCATCGATATGATCTCGCCGGTCGGCAAGGGCCAGCGCGGCCTGATTGTGTCGCCGCCCAAAGCTGGCAAGACCATGCTGCTGCAGAACATCGCCCAGGCGATCGTGCACAACCACCCGGAAGCGCACCTGATCATCCTGCTGATCGACGAGCGCCCGGAAGAAGTCACCGAAATGCAGCGCGGTGTGCGCGCCGAAGTGATCTCCTCGACCTTCGACGAGCCGGCAGCACGCCACGTGCAGGTCGCCGAAATGGTGATCGAGCGCGCCAAGCGTCTGGTCGAGCACAAACGCGATGTGGTCATCCTGCTCGACTCGATTACCCGCCTGGCGCGGGCCTACAACACCGTGGTGCCGGCTTCTGGCAAGGTGCTGACCGGCGGTGTCGATGCCAACGCGCTGCAGCGGCCCAAGCGCTTTTTCGGTGCCGCGCGCAACGTCGAAGAAGGCGGCTCACTGACCATCGTCGCCACCACCCTGGTCGACACCGGCTCCAAGATGGACGAAGTGATCTACGAGGAATTCAAGGGTACCGGCAACATGGAAGTACACCTGGAGCGGCGCATCGCCGAGAAGCGGGTCTACCCGGCGATCAATATCAACCGTTCCGGCACCCGCCGCGAAGACCTGTTGATCGACGCCGAGCGCCTGCAGAAGATCTGGATCCTGCGCAAGCTGCTGCATCCGATGGATGAACTGAGCGCGATGGAATTCCTGCTCGACAAGATGAAGAACACCAAGACCAACGACGAGTTCTTCCAGTTCATGCGTCGCGGCTCCTGAACCCGGCAATTTCGGGGAGCCGGGATCCGCCATGCGATGACCGCCTCATGAACATCCACCTCGTCCGCCAGCACGCGATCAATTCATCGGTTGCGACGGAATCGCGCTGCTCGTCGACGATCTACACGGACCAGACCGCGCTCGGTGGATTCTCGCCGCGGTGGCCCGATACCTTCAGCGGGTCGTCGGGCGCGCGGCACAAACTCTGTTGCTTCCCCAAAAATTGAGACTGAGGTCGTCCCATGCATCGCCTACTTGCCCTGCTCGTTGTTCTGGCCCTGGCTGCCCCAGCAGCTGCGCAGACCATCACCGGAACATACCTGTATCAGCCAATGCCGGAGCCCGGCACCTGGTGGGACCCGAACGCTTCGGGTACGGGCTGGTTCCTCGACAGCAAGCCCGGCGCCAACGGCGGCACCGTCGGCATTGCCGCGCACTTCGGCTTCGAGGCTGCGGGTGATAGCCGGTACTGGCTCATCGCGGGGCCGATGGTATTCGCGCCGGATCCCACCGGGCCGACCGATCAACGCGGTTTGCCCATGGCGACGCTCACCGGCGCGGTCGCGCAGTACGCCGATGGCCAGTGCTTCGGATGTCCGTACCGCAATCCAGTCGCCACGGCGGCGCATGAAGTCGGGACGTTTACCTGGATCGGACCGCGCGAGGTTGCGTTCAACGCCGGCGGCGTGACGGTGATTCAGCATCCGTTCGACACCGTAGCGTTCGACCTGGCGGGCGACTGGCAAGGCGCGAACCACTTTTTTGACGGCACCAACAATTTCATCACGCGACCGATCTTTCGCTTCACCCGCCGCACGGACGCGCGCGCCTACCACCTCGATCCGAACTACCAAGCCGGTTTTGTGGCGACCCTGCCGACCCCGGGCGCGATCGAATACGATGTGATGTGCGTAGTCGATTGCGCGCGAACGTTTGAGCCTATTGGGCCGACGCCCGAAATCACCTGGTGGGTCGATCCGGTGACCGGGAACGGCAGCATCATGTACGTTCGCCAAGTCAACCAGACTCTGTTCCCAACCCGGTACCAAATCTACGCCGGGCCCGGCAATAGCGGGATTGGCCGATGGGCACCGAGGGTGTGGGCCACCCGTGGGCGGATCGTGGCGCGAGCCTACGTTGGCCATATACAACCGCCAACCGTCGATACCGTGAAAGAAATCGAACTCACCCGACTGGCGCCCGGGTTGGCGGCTCTGATTATTCCGTAGGCACTTATGCTTCGGTTCACCCGCCCGGTCTTGTGGTACGCCTTCCTGGCCATGTCGGCGACTGCGCACGCGGCGGCAGACCCCGCGGCGTTGCGCTGCGTGCCGGCGGTGGCGGGGCATTTCCAGGTGCCGGGGCTCGTGCTCGACCTGGTGCTGACGCT
>JBGSKT010000015.1:0-1562 GCA_041741075.1 Lysobacterales bacterium | reverse complement strand
CCGATCTGGCCGCGCGCGCGCTCGGGCGCAAGCCGCGCGAGCTCGCCGAACGGATCGCTGCGGCGTTTCCGGCCGATCCGGAAGTCGCCACGGTGGCCATCGCCGGGCCCGGGTTCCTCAATATCACCCTGGCCGCGGATTGCCTGACCGGTACCGTGGCGCGGGTGCTCGACGGCGGTGATCGCTACGGCTTTGCCGAAGCCGACTCGCGCGAATCGCTCAGCGTCGAATTCGTCTCGGCCAATCCGAATGGCCCGCTGCATGTCGGCCACGGCCGGGGCGCGGCCTATGGCGCCACGCTCGCCAACCTGCTCGAAGCCGGCGGGCATCGGGTGCAGCGCGAGTACTACGTCAACGACGCCGGCCGCCAGATGGACATCCTCGCGGTCAGCGTGTGGCTGCGTTATCTGGAACTCGGCAACGAGACCGTGCGCTTCCCGGACAATGGCTACAAGGGCGACTATGTGCACGGCATCGCCCGCGATCTTCGGCTCGCAGTCGGATCGCGGCTGCACAATCCGGCCAGCGTGGTCGCCGCCGATCTGCCGCTCGACGCCAGCCAGGGCGGCGACAAGGAATCCCACGTCGATGCACTGATCGTGCGGGCGCAGAGCCTGCTCGGCGCGGCCGACTACCGGCTGCTGTTCGAGGCCGGGCTGAAGTCCTGTCTGGGCGACATCAAGGACGACCTCGGCGAATTCGGCGTGCGCTACGACAACTGGTTTTCCGAGCGCTCGCTCGCCACCAGTGGCGCGGTCGCGCGCGGCATCGAGGCGCTCAAGGCGCATGGCCACATGTTCGAAAAAGACGGCGCACTGTGGTTTCGCGCCACCGATTTCGGCGACGAAAAAGACCGTGTGGTGGTGCGCGAAAACGGCGCCAGCACCTATTTCGCTTCCGACATCGCCTATCTATGGAACAAGTTCGAACGCGGCTTCGAACGGGTGATCTATGTGTTCGGGGCCGACCACCATGGCTACATCGCCCGGCTCAGGGCGGCCGCCCAGGGGCTCGGGCTCGACCCCGGCCGGATCGAAATCCTGCTGGTGCAGTTCGCCATCCTGTACGAAGGCGGACACCGCGTGCAGATGTCCACCCGCGCCGGCAGCTTCGTTACCCTGCGCGACCTGCGCAAGGAAGTCGGCCGCGACGCGGCGCGCTTCTTCTACGTCATGCGCAGTCACGAACAACACCTGGACTTCGATCTCGATCTGGCCAAATCGCATTCGGTCGAGAACCCGGTGTACTACCTGCAGTACACCCACGCGCGCCTGTGCGGCTTGTTCCGCCAGGCCGCCGAAAAGGGCCTGGCCTACGATCCGGCGCTGGGCCGGGCATCCGCCGATCTGCTGGTCGAGCCGGCCGCGCGCGAGCTGCTGCAGCGGCTGATGAACTACCCAGAAGATATCGAAACGGCGGTCGCCCATCGGTCGCCGCACCTGGTCGCCACCGCCCTGCGCGAAGTCGCCGGGCTGTTCAACAGTTTCTATAACGACACCACCCTGCTGGTCAGCGATGATCGGCAACGTGCCGCCCGGCTCGCCCTGGCCGAGGCCGTGCGC
>JBGSKT010000014.1:0-3754 GCA_041741075.1 Lysobacterales bacterium | reverse complement strand
GGCCTGACGCAGCAGCGCATGCGCTTCCGCCTCGATCATGCCCTTGGGCAGGTCGAAGCCGGAAAACGATTGCACCAACTGCTCGATCACGTGCAACTTGTTGCGGGCATTCAGCGCCGAACGCATCTCGCGCTCAAGGTTGCTGCCGACTTCCTTGCGGAAGGTCTCGACACCACCCTCGCTGACGCCAAACGCGGCCGCAAACTGTTCGTCCACTTCCGGCAATTCGCCGGCCTGCACACGAATTACCCGCACACTGACGTCGGCCAGCTTGCCGGCCAGGGCGGTGTCGCGGAATCCGGGCGGGAATTCGGCCTGGAACTGGCGCTCGCCGTCGACCGGCAAACCGATCAGGGCGGTCTCGAACGCCGGCGGCAGGGCGGCGCTGCCGATGATGGTACCGGCACGCTCAAAACCTTCGGCCGGAAAGCACACCGCATCGGCGCTGGCGCTGAACTCGAAGACCACCATGTCGCCGGCCTCCGCCGGCCGTTCCACCGGCACCCAGCGCTTGCGTTGCAGGCGCAGGGTTTCGATCATGCGGTCGATATCGGCGTCATCGACACTGGAAACCAGTCGCCGCACCGCCAGACCGGACACATCGATTGCGCCAATCTCCGGGGCCACCTCGAACGTCGCCGAGAACACCAGCTCTTCGGCACTCGGCGATGATTCGTTCCGGATGGTCGGGCGCATCAGCGGACGCAGCTGATTTTCCCCGACCGCCTGTTCGAATGAATCGGCTACGACTTCGTTCAAGGCTTCCGAACGAACCTGCTGTCCATAGCGCTGTTCGATCACCTTGTTCGGCACTTTACCCGGGCGGAAGCCCTTGATCCGCACCGAGTGCGCCAGTTCACGCAAGCGATCGCGCACGCGATCCTCGATGCGTGCGGTGGGGACGCGAATGGTCATCCGGTGCTCCAGGGCACCGACTTGCTCAACCGAAACCTGCATGGAAACTCCTGAAGTGTTGCTGATCAAATTCGTCTTGCCAATGGTGCGAAAGAAGAGACTCGAACTCTCAAGGGTTGCCCCGCTGGAACCTAAATCCAGTGCGTCTACCAATTCCGCCACTTTCGCGTCTATTTCCAACCGTCGTCCGAACGCCCACCACTCCGGGCAGCAGACTCCGCGCCCAACCGGGAACCACCGAAGCTCTTCCAGACCGGCACCCGGCGCCTAAAGTTCGCCACCGTCCACGCGATCTGCGCGTCCAGCTACGACCGCTGCTGATGCGCCGCACCAGCCCACGGTCAACCAGCGCCCACGGCAACCTCGCACTCTAATGCATTGAGCGCGCCGCTGCCATGATTGAGTGGTGGGCCGTCTAGGACTCGAACCTAGAACCTGCGGATTAAGAGTCCGTTGCTCTACCATTGAGCTAACGGCCCACACGATGTTGGGGTGGAAGACGGGATTCGAACCCGCGACCCCTGGAATCACAATCCAGTGCTCTAACCGACTGAGCTACATCCACCATAATTCAAATACGCACTTCGCAAAAGTCCGGTCACAGCGAGGTGGCGCGCCCGACAGGAATCGAACCTGCAACCACCGGCTTAGAAGGCCGGTGCTCTATCCGGTTGAGCTACGGGCGCATGCTTCCGTGATGAGGATGGTCGGGGTAGAGGGATTCGAACCCCCGACATCCTGCTCCCAAAGCAGGCGCGCTACCAGACTGCGCTATACCCCGCCGACTGTCTGTTGACCAGACGGCAAGCAGCCGCCTCGATCACCGGATTCCGTTCCACAAAACCGCAAAACGACAACGCACGAACCAACTTGCCTCGACCACCTGCATCCGGCCGGGCTGCGCTGTCGCAGCCGACGTCGGTACACAATGGCGCGCCCGGAGAGATTCGAACTCCCGACCCCCAAGTTCGTAGCCTGGTGCTCTATCCAACTGAGCTACGGGCGCTGGCAAGAACGGAAATTATGACCATTCCCGATCCTAGCGTCAACCAGGTTCAGAGGACAGCGGACGGACGACGGAAGACAGAAAGGGGCGTCGCCCCGGCGGCTTTCAACAGCGGAGCTGGTCAAGCCGGGGCCCAGTGGTGGGTCTGCAGCATTGTGAGGCACTGGGTCCCGGCGTTCGCCGGGACGACGGTTTTCGCCTTTCTGCCTTCTGCCGTCTTTCCTCCGAACCCGGCGCAGATTATTCCGCGCCTTCACATAGTCCGGATCGAGCCGCAGGGCCTGCCGGTAAGCGCGTTCTGCCCGCGCCTGGTCTCCGGCTTCGGCCAGCGCGTAACCAAGATTGTTCCAGACCCGCGCCTTGCCCGGGGACTTGCCCGCGGTGTCGGTCCACAGCGCGATCTCGGAGCGATACACCTGATTGCGCTCGAAGCAGCGGGCGCCGAGCGCCAGCAGGAGAACCACACCCATACCGACAAACCAGCGCTGTGGCAAGCGCGACTGCGCCTCCGTCGCCAGGGCGAAGAACAGTGCCCAATCGGCCCAATACAACAGTCGTTCATTGGCAATGTCGGTGCGCGGAAACAAAGCATTGAACAGCCACAGGTGCAGCAGCAACCAGCCGATGCCGAGACTGATCCAAGGCCGCCGTCGGCGGCAGCGCCAGGCCAGGACCATCAGCAGCAGCGCGAGCACGCCTTCACGCCAGACTGCCGCCGGATCGCTGACCAAGGGCAGCTCGGGATCGATGTTCAACCGGCTGGGCCAGACCCATTGGCCGAGCAGATAGCCGGCCGCATGCAGCTGGGTCAGCATGGCGCTAGCGGAATCGCGCAGCGTCACACTGTTGTCGATCAGACTGCGATAGCCGGGCTGCGCCAGCAGGGCCAGAGCCGCCAGCGCGGTGAGCAGCCACCACGGCCATTGACGCCTGACGATCAGGCGCCACGGCGTGCCGGCCAGCCCTTCCCACAGCAACAGGGCGGCAGGCAGCAACATGGCACTTTCCTTGACCAGCACCGCCAGCACAAATCCGACCATGGCCAGGCGCCGCCAGCCGCGCGCGTAGACATAAAGCGTCGCCAGATAGAACAGGGTCATCAGCGCGGTGGCACGACCGCTGAGATAAGTGACCGCCTCGGTATGTGCCGGATGCAGGGCGAAACCTGCGGCGCTGAACCAGGCCACCCAATGCCAGTCGCGCTGGGTGTCGTGGCTTTCGCCGAACAGCCGCGCCAGCAGGTAGACCATTCCGGTGCATGACGCGTGCACCAGCAGGTTGAACAGATGAAATCCGAACGGCTGCGGATCGATCGACCAGTTCAAAAGGTAGGTCAGTTTGAGCAGGGGCCGAAGACCATGACCCAGGCCGTGGATCCAGGCACCCAGCGAATGCACTTGGTCGGCGCCGACGATGACATTGAAATCATCGAACTGGAACACGCCATGCCAACTACCGGCGTAGGCCAGCAGCAGGGCCCCGGCCAGGATCAGGGCCGGGCGCAAGGCATCAGAGCGCATCGGCAACTTCGGCGAAGGCGCGATCGAACAGGTCGCTGGCCGACCACCAGCGATCCGGGGCATCGAGCAAGACCAGCAACACCCGTTGACCGGGGCGCTCGGCCAGGGCGACCAGACACTTGCCGGCGTCCGGCGTGAAACCGGTCTTGACCCCGATCGCCCCGGGGTAGCGGCCGAGCAGCGCGTTCGAGCTGCGCAGTGTGATCTGCCGCGGTGGCTGGTCGCTAGCAATGGTCAGACTGCGCAAGGCGACCAGGCGCGCGATCTCGGCATGGCCGAGCGCCTGCTCGGCGAGCATGGCGAGGTCGCCGGC
>JBGSKT010000013.1:0-6341 GCA_041741075.1 Lysobacterales bacterium | reverse complement strand
GCCGTGCAACCGCGCGGTGGCCATCGCCTGCGCGCGTACCGCGCCGCTGCTGCCCATCACCCAGAGCAACGCGCGCCCAGCCGGCTGGCAATGGCGCATCCCCTTGCAGCACCGCACCGGCAATGGCCACGTCTATTGCAGCGATTTCATGGGCGAGGACGAGGCCACCGCCTTGCTGCTCGCCAATCTCGATGGCGAGGCGATCGGCAGCCCGCGTGCGCTGCGTTTCACCAGCGGCATGCGAGCGCGGCTGTGGCAGCGCAACTGCGTGGCCGTGGGGCTCGCCAGCGGCTTCGTCGAACCGCTCGAATCGACCGCCATCCACCTGATCCAGTCCACCATCGGCCGCCTGCTCAGCCTGTTCCCGGACCGCCATTGCGAGGCCGCACTGCAAGAGGAATTCAACCGCCAGGCGCGCTTCGAGTTCGAGAGCGTGCGCGATTTTCTGCTGCTGCACTACCAATCCACCGAACGCCGCGACAGCCCATTCTGGCGCCATTGCGCGGAACTGCCGGCCACGCCCCGTCTACAGGAAAAGATCGACATCTTCCGCGCCAGCGGGCAGATCTTCCGCGTGCATGAAGAACTGTTCACCGAAGGCAGCTGGCTGCAAGTGATGCTCGGCCAGGGCATCACGCCGCGTCACTACCACCCGCTCGCCGACGACCTGCCCGAGGCCCAGCTCGACGCATTCCTCGGCAACCTACGGACCTTGGTCGAGCGGGCCGCGACCGCCCTGCCGGACCACGCGCGGTTTGTC
The DNA here is from genome assembly GCA_041741075.1 of Lysobacterales bacterium. Lineage (GTDB taxonomy): Bacteria > Pseudomonadota > Gammaproteobacteria > Xanthomonadales > Ahniellaceae > 0-14-3-00-62-12. The sequence continues at coordinate 5,581 of JBGSKT010000013.1, read as the reverse complement.
GCCGCACATTGTCGGGCAGCGGATTGACGACGCGGGCGGCAAAACACAAATGCATGGTCTTCGCCGCGCGACTCAGCGTGCCCGTACTGGCGGCAGAATCCCAAGGCGTTGCCTGACCTCTTCATATATTTCAACGACGCCCGGCATCGTTATGGTCACAGCCAGCCCGAATGGAATGGGCTCGTCGACCCGCATGCCGGCCTGGTCGGGTTCACGCTGGATATGTAGGCGCATCACCATGTTGTCGCCCACTGCGGGGGCTTTTGATCCTTCCCACCTTCGGTTGAACAACGTACCCCGGTTACTTTGGTTTGAATCCGGCTGACCCTTGTTAGGCTCTGCACCAAGCGTAGCGACATCTTCGGGCTCCAATAGCTTCAGTCTCACCGCCCGATATGCGCTACAGCCAGGACGAGTCGGTGTAAACCAAGCTACGGTCGCGACCATAAGATGGGGTTGCGCCTTGCCGTTGATCGCGCCAGGGATCGGAATGGGCACATGCACGACTTCCTTTTCTTTGATCTCGCCCACAGCCCAGAATGTCGCACGGTCGTCGGCACAAGCTACGGCCGAATCAGCATCGACCATTCCGTAGCCAAGAAACCTTCGAATATTGTCTTTTTGTTTGACGTGCTGCTTGCTGTCGGCAGGTCCAAGAGTCTGCTTGATGAATTCGGCCGTGTCCGATGGCCACTGAGCCGTATGAGCAAGAAGCGCCTTCAGCAACACAGCCCGATGCCGCTGAGGTAAGTCGAGAAACGTCCTGCCATAGGCCGCTTCCAACGCGTCATGAATGCGATGGCAGGCGCGCGAGGCTAGGGCGGCGGCAGCACTCGTGCCGTTGGTGTATCCCTCGAAATTCTCTTGTCCAGCGTGCGGTGGGGCGGCCACTTTCAAACCTGCGGCACGACTCGGACCAGCAGGTTTGACATCGATATGACTTGGATGATTTGCGAGCACCATTAACCGCTCGCGCGAGCCCGGCATAAGCAGATCCGGCTTGACTGCCGATGCATATCCAGGACCCAGCGCACTGGACGGATTCGACATTGCGATCCCCGGATGGGGGTCGATCACCGACACGGCAGTTTGGCGCTGATTTGGCGGCACTGCATCGTCGTTGCAGGCTCCAATCGCAATGCCATTCACTGACTCGGCGGGCGCGAACAGCTTGCGTTCCGCCATTTGTGCCGCGATTGCGCTCAGCACACCAACCGACCTGGCGCTGTGCTCTGCATCCTCAAAGGCAGTTCGTGTGGCGAAGGCTGTCAGTGCCAAACGGTTGTCGATGTTGCCGGCACTGATCACGAACAAAATACCGTACTGGTACGCAAGTCGATCAAGCAATCTTGCCCAGGCCGATAATCGTTTGTGGAACGGCTGACGGCGATTGCCAAGCGAGAGGTTGACGATAAGTACTTGCGGTGCACTCGCGCTGGGGCCTTCGCGCATTGCACGGATCGCGCCATAAACGGTATCTACAATCAGACGATCGTCAGCAAAGCTCTCGTTCGCTCCTGGCCTGGCCGCGAGCACCGGAACCAAGTGAATTTTCCGGCGCAAGGACTGCTCTGAACGATTGCGGTCGCCATGCACGATCAGCGATGCCATCGCCGTTCCGTGCTTGCGATCAGCGACTTGCGCACCGGCCTCCAGACCGAACATGTCGTCCACGATCAGATGATGTTCGAGCAAGCGGTGCCGGGCCATCGGTACACCGTCGAGCAGGGCGAGAATGGGCTCGCCAAGCGCACCAGCATCTTGAGGTGGTGCGGTCTGCTCGGGGTCCGCGACCTCAAAGGTCGTCGCGTGACTCTGCGGGCGGATGTGCATGATCGGGTCGAAGGCGGCGATGCCATCGTGCGACCGCGCGACGATCTCGCGCACTGCTGTTACTGGAACTTCGACCAAGAGGGCGTGATAGGCGATTTCTGTGATGCGGGACCGAGCGATCACCCGGCCTTGATGGCGCTCGATTTCGTCGCGCAGCTTTTGCTCGGCACGGACTTCATCCTGCTTGTTTTGCCAAAATACCAGTTCGAGTTCCAGTCGAATCATCACATCGTCAGCGCGCCCGTCAATATCCTGAGCCAGCAAATCGACGTCTTGGGCGTCAACGCGATCTTCTGGCCCCCAAGGACGCAAAGCTCTCAGCAGCGCAAACACATCGCGCCAAGCCGTCCAACCCGTCTTTAGGGGTTCGTGGCGCAGCCAGCGGCGCCACAGCGACTCGATTTCCGCCAGTGCTCTCGCATCGGGTACGAGCAGGTACGCGACGGGGCTCTCATCATCGTCTGACGCTAGCGCCTCCTCGTCGATCAGTTCCAGCCCATGGACCTTGTTGATCGCGGCAGCAAAGGAGGCGACCGAGCCACGAAGTTCGAATACCAACAATCGTTCCGGTGCCAGCGCGGATGGGTCGGTGCGCAGGCTCAGACCGTCGGGATCGCGCGCCAGCACCGTGGCAAGGCGATCAAACTTCGGCCCAAATTCTCGGTTCTGTCGTTCGAGGGGAAACGCCTCAGGCTTTGGGATGCGCGGCCTTTTTCCTACTCGTGGATCTCGGCGACTCTCCGGTTCGACGCGCAGAAGCGGCTTGCTCGGATCGACCGCCATCTAGCGCCTCCGGCTTGATGCGGGCTGTCCATATTTCCATTTCCTTCTTGAGCGCTTCATCGACACCTGTCTCCCCTAGGCCCAGGACCTGCCGCCTTCTGACATTTTGACAGAAGTCCACCACTTCCGAATAATTCAACGGACCGAGGCTCGTTGCGATCCTATTTACCAGCGCTTTCGGAGCTTGTGGCCAACGCGAAATGTATCGGTCCAGCAACGCCTCGACACCGTTTCGATCCGGCATTGGAAACGAAAGTCGCATCTGGAATCGCCGCCACACCGCACGGTCCAATAACTCGGCGTGATTGGTCGCAGCCATCACAACGACGTAGCTCGGCAGTTGATCGAGTTGCATCAGGAGGAAGGAAACCACCCGCTTGATCTCTCCGGTCTCATGCGTGTCTCCGCGCTCTTTACCTATCGCGTCGAACTCATCAAAGAACAAAACACAGGGTTGTGTGCGAACGTAGTCGAACAGTTTCCGCAGGCGCGCATTGGTCTCGCCAAGGTAGCTCCCGATCAGCGCATCGTACCGAACCACAAAAAATGGCAATGCCAGCGCTTCTGCCACCCCTTCCGCGAACGACGTCTTGCCGTTCCCCGGAGGACCCGACAACAACACCCGGTGCCTTGGCTCATAACCATGTGAGCGAAGTACATCCGAGCGCACATGTTCCTCGATGAGCTGGCGGCCACTCTCGACCACCGGTAATGGCAACAGCAGTTGGTCCAAACGGACCTGTGGTTGAACCTCGATTATCGCGTCGCGGCCCTGAGTTGCGCCCTTCTCAACAACCGAAAAGAGGCTATTGGACGACACAGCGACGTTCGATATTGCCCTTTGCAGGCGATCGGCGAGGATATGGTGATTTTTTGTGCGCTCGTCTGCCGCTAAAGCCTCCGCCGTGGATCGGACAGTAGCCTGATCGCCGCTGGAGGCGGCACGAACTAGGGAGATTAGAAGATCACTTCGTGCCATGGCGTGCGCTCGGGTCGTTGTATTGAAGGGCGCTAGCCAAGATAGTAGCGCTTTGTGCCCATCGTGTCGCCAGCGTAGTTGTCAGCGAACTCAACCATGTTCCGCTGCTGTGAGGCACGCTCGCTGATGCGGGGGGGGGGGTGGCTGCAGTGGGTGGCCCACAGGGTGGGCTTCAGCGTGGGCGATGGGGGCCTTTAGGAGCGCTCCCAGTGCAACACCGATTCCCTCAACTGGGTGCCACGGCGCGGCAATGCTGGGCGAGGTATTGCTCGTGGCTTGGCATCACCGCGGCTGCCTCGATCATCACCCGGCGCAGCCCGGCGAGCCGTCCGGCGGCATCGACTTTGACGCGCATGGCGACCAGCGGATCCAGGCGTTCCGGCCAGACTTCCTGGCCGATGAACACCGCCAGCCAGTTCGGATTCTGGAACAGTTCGATGCTGTCGATGATCAGCCGGCCGTAGCGGCGGAAGTGTTCGAGCTTGTAGGCGAGCGTGTCCGGGATCGCCATCGCCCGGGTCTGCCGCCATAGCGGGGCGTCGTCGCGGCTGTTGGCGTGGTAGTGCAGGATCAGGAAATCGCGCACCCGCTCATACTCGGCGCTGGTGATGCGGTTGAATTCGGCGGCCACGATCGGGTCGAAGTCGCGATCCGGGAACAGCGCCAAAAGCCGCGTGATTGCGGTCTGGATCAGGTGCAGGCTGGTCGATTCCAGCGGCTCCATGAAGCCGGCGGCGAGCCCGATCGCGATGCAGTTGCGGTTCCAGAATTGTTTGCGGCGGCCGGCGCAAAAGCGCAGCAGGCGCGGCTCGGCCAGCGTCTCGCCTTCGAGATTGGCGAGTAACGTGGCGGTCGCCTGGTCGTCGCTGATCAACTGGCTGCAATAGACGTGGCCATTGCCCATCCGGTGCTGCAGGGGAATGCGCCACTGCCAGCCAGCGGCCAGCGCGGTCGAGCGGGTGTAGGGGCTGAGCGCCGCGCTATGCCGACTCGGCACGGCGACGGCGCGGTCACAGGGCAGCCAGTGCTGCCAGCTTTCGTAGCCGCTGTGCAGGGCGTCTTCGATCAGCAGGCCGCGGAAGCCGGAGCAGTCGATGAACAGGTCGCCGGAAATGCTGCGGCCATCGGCCAGCGTCACGCTGCTGATGAAGCCGTCTTCGCTGCGCAGGCCGACCGAGACCACGCGGCCCTCGCAGCGCAGCACGCCACGCTGCTCGGCATAGCCGCGCAGGAACCGGCCATACAGCGCGGCATCGAAGTGGTAAGCGTAGTCGTAGGTCGACTGTACGCGCCGGCGATCGGGCAGCGGCAAAGCGAACTTGCCCGCTGCCGCCATCACCCAGGCCATGGCGTATTCGTGCAGCGGGGTATGCTCGCCGAGTGTGCGTTGGGCCAGCCACCACTGGTGCAAGGGCACCGGATCGAAATCCACCCCGAACTGGCCGAACGGGTGGAAATAGCGATGGCCGACCCGGCCCCAGTCGACGAATTCGATGCCGAGTTTGAAGCTGCCCTGGGTCGCCTTGAGCAAGGCATTTTCGTCCAGGCCCAGGCTGCGGTTGAACAGCTTGATCGGCGGAATGGTCGCCTCGCCGACCCCGACGATGCCGATCTCGTCGGATTCGACCAGGGTGATCCGGCACTGGTCGCCGAGCGCATGGACCAGGGCGGCGGCGCTCATCCAGCCGGCCGAGCCGCCACCGACGATAACAATCTGGCGAATGCGACGATCGGGCATGCAAGGCCTCGGCAGGGTCCGTATGGGACCATGGCAATGTAGCGCCGACCCCACCGGCGACGATAGCGGGGTCGATGAATACGTATGCAGATCGCCGGTGCCGGGCAGCAGGCGGCCTACCATCGACGTGTTGAAATCTGCCGGGAGGACGAAATGCAGCAAACCCCTGATGGCCGCGCCGCAGCGCGGGATTGTGAGCTGGCGAGCGATTGCCGCGAGGGCCAGCCCGGGCCGGGCCACCACCCAGC
>JBGSKT010000012.1:0-2255 GCA_041741075.1 Lysobacterales bacterium | reverse complement strand
CAAGCTGCGCGGCACCATCACGGTGGCGGCCGCGGCCAGCCGCGCGACCATCGAACAGCAGGCGCTGGCCGAGCCGGCGGTGGCACGCTTCCTGACCGGACAGACGGTCAGCAAACTGATCGTGGTCCCGGGCAAGATCGTCAATATCGTGGTTGCCGCCCGCTAAACTGCAAGTTCCACCGGATTGAGTGCCGCCATGATTCCGATCGTCCGTTCCTGCCTTGTTGTTCTGGCCCTGCTGTGCGCCGGCTGCGGCTTCCATCCGCGCGAATCGGTGGCCTTGAATCCGCTGGTGCAGCGCCTGCGCATCGAGTCGGTCGATCAGTTCAGTGTGTTGCCGCAGGAACTCGGCCGCGCGCTGCTGCGCTCCGGGGTGGAGCTGGTCGAGGCCGGCGACACCGAAAGCAGCGTGCTGCGCATCCTCTCCGATTCGCAGGTGACCCAGCCGCTGACCTTCAGCGGCGCCGCGCGCGTGCAGGAGTTCCTGGTCGTGCACCGGGTCGAGATCGAAGTGCTGGACGGTGACGGCCAGCCGCTGCTCGAAAAGGTTTTGATCGAGCGCGAGCGCGACTACCGCTTCGACGAGACCCTGGCGCTCGGTGCTGCGGCCGAAGACGAACTTGCCCGCAACGAGCTGCGCCGCGATATGGTGCAGGCGATTCTGCGCCGGATCGAAGCGGTCGGCGAATAGCCGCGGCCGAATCCGATGGCGAGCACGCTCGAACAGTTCCATCGGCACCTGGGCAGCGCCGAGTCGCTGCATCCGGTGTACCTGTTGGCCAGCCCGGAGCCGCTGCTGATGCTGGAAGCGGCCGATGCCCTGCGCCAGCGCGCGCGTGCGCTCGGGGCGAACGAGCGCGAAGTGCTCGATGTCGAGCGGAGTTTTGACTGGGACGCGCTCGCCCGTACCAGTGCAGCGTTGTCGCTGTTCGCCAGCCAGCGCCTGATCGAACTGCGCCTGCCGAGCGGCAAACCCGGCACCGAGGGGGCCGCCGCGATCGGCGAATATTGCCGACAGCCCGGCAGCGGCGATGTGCTGGTCGTGCAGACCATGGAATGGAGCAAGCAACACGGCGGCAAGTGGGTCGACGCGATCGCCCGAGTCGGCATGGTGGTCGAAATCAAGCCGGTGTACGCCGAGCAATTGCCGGCCTGGATCCGCCAGCGCGCAGCCAGCCGCAAGCTCGCCCTGGGCGCGGATGCGGTGGCGGCACTGGCCGAGCTGGTCGAGGGCAATCTGCTCGCCGCCGCCCAGGAAATCGACAAGCTGGTGCTGCTCGCGGGCAGCGAGCCGCTGGATGCCGATGCACTGCAGGCCCTGGTCGCCGATCACACCCGGTTCAATGTATTCGCCCTGGTCGATGCGGCGCTGGCCGGTGACGGCCTGCGCGCCCGGCGGGTGCTGGCCGCGCTCAAGGCCGAAGGTGCAGATGCTGCCAGTCTGGTGCCTTGGTTGCACATGTCGCTCGGCTTGCTGCTGCGCTTGCAGACGACCCCAGCGGCGCGGCGGGATGCCGCGATGACTGCGGAACGCCTGTACGGGCAGCGCTTGGCTGCCTACAAGCGCGCGCTGGTGCGGGCCGATGGGGCATTCTGGGAGCAGCGTCTGGTCGATGCGGCCCAGGTCGAACTCGTGTCCAAGGGCCGCGCCGATGGCGATGCCTTCCTGATGATGGAGCGCCTGCTGCTCAGCATCGCCGACGCCGCGGCCGCCCCGGCCCTGGCGGGGGAACGACGGTGAATCCTGCCAGTGCAGGCGTCCAGTCCAGGGCCCCGGGGGCGCGGCTTTTGGCCTGGTTCGGTGGCACTTTCGATCCGGTCCATTTCGGCCACCTGCGTGCCGCCGAAGAAGCGGCAATGGCACTCGACACCGAGGTGCGCCTGTTGCCCGCGCAAACTCCAGCGCATCGCCCGCAGCCGCAGGCCTCGGCCAGCCAGCGGCTGGAACTTCTGCGGCTGGCCCTGGCCGGGCAGCAGAGCCTGTTGCTGGACGAGCGCGAACTGCACCGCGACGGCCCCAGCTACAGCGCCGACACGCTGACCGAATTGCGTGCCGAATTCGGTGCCGGCACGCCGCTCGCCCTGATCATCGGCGCCGATGCCTTCGCCGGGCTTACGGGCTGGCATCGCTGGCGGGAACTGTTCGATCTCGCCCACCTGGTCGTGCTCGATCGTCCGGGTGCGGCCGGTCCAGACGGCTGGCCGCAGGCGCTGCGGCAACAAGTTGCGGCGCGGCGGGCGGAATCGGTGCAAGC
>JBGSKT010000011.1:0-2448 GCA_041741075.1 Lysobacterales bacterium | reverse complement strand
ACGCGCCAGCAAACTCGCGCTGAGATAGTCGCTCAGTCGCGCCCCAGAACCCAACACCGCCTTGGTCCGTGCCATGACCTACCCCGCTGCGCCGTGGAGATAGCGCGATCATGACATAAAAACACCTAAACGAACAGTATTTGGTCAGGTCTTGTATTAACACATGATGTATTTTTTGGCAAACTAAAAGCCAAGCGGTCGGATCTAGCTTTGCTACCAATGGGTCACACACGAGGCATGACGTGAATCTGGTCCTGGTTTACTAAAAAAGAGCCGGCAAAAGAGCCGAAGAGCCGGGAAGAGCCGGGGTCAGGTCTTGTATTGACGCATGATCTATTTTTAGCAAACCAGGGCCGTATGTGGGGCCGGGGTCAGGTCTTGTATTGCCACATCATCTATGTTTGGCGGACCAGGGCCGTAAGCTGGGGTGAGGATCGAACCCCAGCAAACCGGTCGCGACTCGCTCGCTCTCCGCATTCACCAAATCCCGTGAAGACTTCCGGCGGCAGAGACCAATCTCCCGCAGAGACCCGCCTCAACCAGGCTTTCCCTTTGCACTGGCAGTCGCTGGGGTTCGTTCCTCACCCCAGCCTACGGCACTACACTTGCGTCACCCTGGCTGCACTGGCTCGCGCATGACTGATCGTGTCGACTTCGAGAGCATCTTCGAATGCCTGAATGCGGCCGGCGTGGTCGACGTCTGCGTTGGGGGCGTGGCGGTCGTGCTGCACGGGGTGGACCGGCTCACGGCGGACGTGGATCTGGTCGTGGAACTGGGGCACAGCAATGCCCTGGCTGCCATCGAGGCATTGCTCCAGGCCGGATTCCGCGCCAGGATACCGGCGGACCCACGCGGATTCGCCGACCCCGATGTCCGTCGCGCGTGGATCGACGAGAGGGACATGAAGGACATTAGTTTTTGGGATCCGAGCGGCGATCGTCCCGATGTCGATCTGTTCGTCGAATACCCGCTCGATTTCGACGCCCTGCTTTCGAGCGCCGAAGAAGTCGCTCTGCAGCGCACACATTGCCGCATCGCCAGCACCGAGCACTTGGTGCAGATGAAGCGGGCGGTTGGGCGCGACAAGGATCTGCAAGACATCGAGGCCCTGAATGAGCGCAAACAGTTCAATCGACAGCCCTGACCCCGCAGCCTCACCGCGCGAGCGATGGGGTAGCTGGGAGGACGCCGAGCACTGGCGCAAGGACAGCTTCCTGCGTCGCACACCCGCCCAGCGCATGCAGTGGCTGGAAGAAATGGTCGCGTTGGCACGCCGTGGGGCTCAACGGTGCCGTGGTAGCGCCGTGCCGCCCCCCGAGTAGACGGCAGAGCTGGGGTCAGGGCTTCCTCCGCAGGGCTGGGGTCAGGTCTTGTATTGACACATGATGCGCAGGAACTGTGGATCGACGAGAAGCGCAGGTCTAGCTTTGTAGCACGCAGGACGCCAGGGTGAAGTCTTGTATTGCCACACAGCACCTTCCCCAATCCGCCCACTCTGCCCTTACGCAACCCGGCGGGCGAGATCAATCCGTAGAGCTGAGGCTGGATTGGCCCCGGCCCCTTCCAGGCTGGCAATCGTACGCAATATGCGTATACTTCAGCCATGAAAGCCGTCTTTGTCGAGTTGCCGCCATTCGAGCGATTCCGCAAGATGTATCTTGACGACGACGCATTTCGCGCGCTGCAGAACGAGCTGATGGTGGCGCCAGAGGCTGGGGACGGGATTCCAGGCACTGGCGGACTCCGCAAGCTGCGCTTTGCCGACCAACGGCGAGGCAAAGGCAAGCGCGGCGGCTTGCGGGTTATCTACTTCTGGTGGGATTCGGGCGGCCAGTTCTGGCTGTTCACTCTCTACGATAAGGACGAAGCGGACGACCTGACGGCAACCGAGTGCGCGGCACTCAAGAAAATGGTCAAAGCGGAACTGAAGGCGAGGCGGTCATGAGCAAGAAACGAAATCTGTTTGCCGAGATTGTCGAGGGATTCGACGCACTGGCGGGCGAACGAGCCGGCAAGGTCACGCTACGGACGCACAAGGTCGAGCACGCCGCGGTTCCCGAGGTGACCGCCGAGGAAATTCTGGCACTGAGGCAGCGACTGCGTTTGTCGCGCCCGGTATTCGCTGCACGACTGCGCACGAACCCGCGCACGCTGGAGAACTGGGAACAGAACCGGGCCAAGCCCAACGCCCAGGCAGCGCTGTTGATTCGGCTGGCCGAGCGCTATCCGGGCTTCATGGATCAGCTCGCAGACGTGTAGCGGCCCGGTCCATCTGCCGTTCCGTCACCCCAATCCACCCACAGTGCCCTGAAATCCGGGGCAGGTCTCAATACTGTTCGTTTAGGTGTTTTTATGTCATGATCGCGCTATCTCCACGGCGCAGCGGGGTAGGTCATGGCACGGACCAAGGCGGTGTTGGGTTCTGGGGCGCGACTGAGCGACTATCT
>JBGSKT010000010.1:0-2510 GCA_041741075.1 Lysobacterales bacterium | reverse complement strand
GCAGATATTGCGAGCGCTCGGGCAGTGGCCGCTGGCACCGACGGCGGCCGCGCCGTACCGGCAGATGCAGGTGCAGGCCGGCCTGCACCAAGTGCTTTTCGATTCTGCCGCCATCGGCGCCGCCGCGCTCGGCTGGATCGTCGACCTGCATGCGCTGCAGCAACAACTGTGGCAGGCGCTACCGGCGACAGTGCAGGTATTTGCCCCGGCGCGGATCGACAGCAGCCGCGTCGAATCCGACGCCGTGCGCGCGGTTCTGGACGATGGACGGGTACTGTCGGCTCGCTTGCTGGTCGTGGCCGAGGGCGGGCGCTCCCGTCTTCGCGAACGTGCCGGCATCGGCGTCAGCGGGCGCGACTATCAGGCCAGCGCGCTGACCGCCCAGGTACAGAGCGAATCGGCCAATCCCGGTATCGCCTTCCAGCGTTTTGCACCCGGCGGTCCGCTGGCCTTGCTGCCCTTGGCCGATGGCCGCTCCAGCCTGGTCTGGACGCGACCGCAGGCGGAGGCGGAGCGCCTGCTGGGGTTATCCGCTGCCGATTTCATCAAAGCACTGGAGGCTGCCGGCGGCGATCGCTTCGGCCGCGTGCTGTCGCTCGCCGAACGCCAGGCGTTTCCACTGCGCCTGATGCTGGCCGAGCGGGCGACCGCAGAGCGTCTGGTGCTGATCGGCGACAGTGCCCACGTCGTGCATCCGCTGGCCGGACTCGGACTCAATCTCGGCATGCTCGACGCTGCCGCTTTGATCGATATCGTGCATCAGGCCCGGGCCCGATCGCGCGATATCGGTGCCGGCAGCACGCTGGCGCGCTTCGCTGCCTGGCGCCATGGCGACAACCTGTTGGCCGCACGCCTGATCGACCGGATCGAACGCTCCTTCGGCACGGCCGGTACCCCGCTGGGCGAGCTGGCCACGCGCGGCCTCGACCTGGTCGATGCACTGCGGCCGCTCAAGCACTTCTTTGCCCGACAGGCCGCCGGCTGGGGTGGGCGGGTGCCGCAGTTGGCACAGCAGCGTTCCAACATCTGATCAGCACGAACCAGCTCGGGTCGCTCCAAAGGTCAGAAGTCAGAAGATGGAAGTAGTGCGAATGAGTGCTGCGCATCCGCCGTTCGAGGCACAAGGGAAAAAGCGAAGAGTCCGAACCATGGTCAAGAAACCAAAACGCAAACTGACCGCAGCCGAACGCCGAAAGCGCAAAGAGTTTCGCGCAACCCACCGGCTGGTTTTCATCAACGGCAAGCAGAAATGGCAGCGCCTGCCGCCAACGATTGATGGCGTCGATGCCGAGCTGTACTTCCTGCAAAACGCCACCCCGATCGAACTGCACCTGGCCGGTAGGTGGGATCTGCTGTACGAGCGGGAACAGATGGAGGCGATGTCCTCGGGCCGCGCGGCCGCGCGACCGGGCGCCCAACGCAATGCGGACGAAGACGAGTCGCGGCCAGGCGCCTGGCATGATGAAATTCCGTTTTGACCGCAAAGGCGGATGCGCTGGTCACGCCGTGCCCGCTGCCCATTCGCGCTGCCGGCATCAGCACGGCGGTGGTGCATCCTGGAAACCATAGCGCATGACCGATCCCATGGCATCAGCGAATCTCAACGCGACAGCGGCACTGGCCGGGCCGAAAAGTGCGGCCGGACCCTGGCGGCTGTGCGTGGCGCCAATGATGGACTGGACCGATCGGCACTGCCGGTTTTTCCATCGCCTGCTGGCCCCGTCGGCGCGGCTGTACACCGAGATGCTGCATGCGCAGGCGGTGCTGCATGGTCAGCGTGAACAACTGCTTGGCTTCGATGGCCGTGAACATCCGCTGGCTCTGCAATTGGGTGGCAGTGAGCCGTCCTTGCTGGCGGCCGCAGCCAGGATCGGTGTTGACCGGGGCTACGACGAAATCAATTTGAATTGCGGTTGCCCGAGCGATCGCGTGCAGGCCGGGCGCTTCGGCGCCTGCCTGATGCGCGAACCGGCACTGGTTGGCGATTGTGTGGCGGCGATGCGTGCGGCGGTGGCAGTGCCGGTCACGGTCAAGTGCCGGATCGGGGTCGATCAGCAGGACCCGTACGCCGATCTGCATCGGTTTGTCGCGACCGTGCGCGCGGCCGGCTGCAGCGTGTTCATCGTACACGCCCGCAAGGCCTGGCTGAGCGGGCTTTCCCCCAAGGAAAATCGCGATGTGCCGCCGCTCAACTACGCCCGCGTATTTTCGCTCAGGCAGGAGTTCCCGGACCTGACCCTGGTGCTGAACGGCGGCCTGGACCGGGTCGACAGCGTGCGCGCGGCGCTCACCGAAGTCGATGGCGTGATGCTCGGTCGGGCCGCCTATCACGACCCGTGGCTGCTGGCGGAGTTGCAGCAGGTATTGTTCGGTGCTGGCAGCCCGGACCGGCGCAATAGCGCATTGCTCGGCATGCGGGAATACATCGAGCGGCATCTGGCCGCCGGTGGACAGCTCGCCCAGGTCACCCGGCATGTGCTCGGACTGCATCAGGGGCGCCCCGGGGCGCG
>JBGSKT010000009.1:0-7579 GCA_041741075.1 Lysobacterales bacterium | reverse complement strand
GGACACCGACCCCACTGACAGTGGGAAGCGACCAGCGCGGCCCGATGTCGCCAAGCCAGGTCAGGGCCAGCCAGAAATCCAGTGCCCAGGCCGGACCGGCGACCACGCTGCGGTCCTGGTCGAGGCGAAACCACAGCAGCGTCGCCACTTCGAAATCCGCTGGACCATGCCGGGTCAGCAAGTGGCCGGCCAGGGCGATCGCGAGGATTGCCAATAGCGGCGGCAGCAAGCGTCGCGCGGCATGGTCGGCAACCAGGGGGCCATTGGCGTCATCGGTCATCGGGAGTCCTCTGCAAACCGCGCATGCTAACGCAAGCTGCCGTTGCCGCCGCGGCCTGGTCGCGGGCGGCCGCGGCGATCATCCGGTCAATTCGGAACAACGCCCCCGCAGGTGCCGGTGTCCTCCGGCCGACGCAATGTTACGTGTTGGTAATGTGACGCCGGCCGGAACGGTGTTATACATCACGCCCTGGCGGTTCATGTGGGCGCTGTCGGGTGCGCGAATCGGGCCAATCGTCGCTGCGGCGACATCACGGGAGGCGGACATGAAATCGTATAATTGGGCAGTATTCCTGGTGCTGTTGATTGGCCTCAGTCCCTCGGCCCAGGCGATCAGCAACAATTCCTGGGACGATATCAGCACGGTCGGCGCCCTCGGCCTGGCCGGTCTGGCGCTGGGGACCCCGATGGTCAAGGATGACTGGGACGGCGCCGGCCAGGCCGCGCTCAGCATTGGCGTCGCGGCCGGTCTCGCGCAGTTGGGCAAGGCGCTGGTCCACGAACAACGCCCGGACAACAGCGACAACAACAGCTTTCCCTCCGGGCATACCGCGCTCGCTTTTTCTTCGGCGACCACGCTGTATCGCCGCTATGGCTGGCAGATGGGCTTTCCCGCCTACGCCGTGGCGGCCCTGACCGGTTCGGCGCGGGTGGCGGCCCGAAAGCACCATTGGTATGACGTGGCCGCCGGTGCGGCGATCGGCACCGGCAGCGGCTGGTTGTTCACCAAGGCCTTCAATGACAAGGTGCAGGTGTCGCCCTGGGCTGACAGCAAGGGCGGCGGGGTGCTGGTATCGATGGTGTGGTGACTGGTTCCGGTCTATCCGGACGGTGTTAGCCAGGGTGCCGAGCGACGGCCTGCGCATGTGCTATCCGGTATTCCCGGGCGAGTCCTCGCCCGCGTCCACGGCGCTGTTCCCCTGATTCACAATTGGCCAATCCACGACCGTAATCAAGCGCAGGCTGGTCCGGTCCCCTGCCTATGCTAAGACCTGCGAATGTCGTCCTTGTGACAAACGTACTGAACTCCGACTACTATCCGTCTTCGCCTTCCTGGCAACCCTGATCCGACTGCGCATGATCGAGACCCTCTCCCACGCTGATGATCTGCACCCGCCCCTGGCCGGGGTGGTGGCCGTGATTGGCTGCGATGGTTCCGGCAAGTCCACGCTGAGCAATGACCTGATGGCGCGACTGCGCAATCATGGCCGTATCGAACGTCGCTATCTCGGCCTGGTTTCCGGCGAGACCGGCGACAAGATCAAGCGCCTGCCCTTTATTGGCGTGCGGCTCGAAAAGTACCTGGCGGCCAAGGCGCGGCGAGCGCAGGATCGCCGCAAGAAATTGCCGGGTACCGGGACCGCCCTGGTGATGTATATGCTCTCGCTGTGGCGGGCACTGCAATTCCGCCGCATTCTGGCGCTGTCCCGACGCGGCGTGGTGGTGATCACCGACCGCTATCCGCAGGCCGAAATCCCCGGTTTCAATTACGATGGTCCGGGCCTGCCGGGCACCCAGGGCAACTGGTTGGTGCGCAGGCTGGCGGTACGCGAACTCCGGCTGTATCAGTGGATGGCGAGCCATGTGCCGGCCCTGGTGATCCGCCTCAATGTCGATGTCGATACCGCCCTGGCCCGCAAACCCGACCACAAGCTCGCCGAGATCCAGGACAAGATTGCGGTCGCCCCCTGCCTGCGTTTCAACGGCGCGCGGATACTGGATCTGGACGCCAGCGCACCCTACCCGCAGGTGCTGGAAGCCGCCCTGCGTGCGGTCAACAACGCCATCCACGTTGCACAGCACTGAGCGGTCGGTAATGGCGAGTGGCTGCGCTCACTGCCAGCCTACGAACTGATGATCGCCTGGACCGCCTGCCGGGCGCTTGCCAATACCTGTGGATACGGATCGCTGGCATCGAGATCAAGCAGCCTGGCGCCATTGAAGTGCAGCCCCGGGATCACCCGAACCTTATCCTGCAACATCGCGAGCTGGTGGTCGGGCTTGCGGGCGTGGGCGGTGGCCGCGTCGATGTTCAGGCGGATCACCAGGGCTGGCACATGGCTCGCCATCCACTGATACAGCCGGAGTTCGCGGGCGGCCAGCCAGCGCGGCAAGCGGCCGCTGGTCTGGCGCAGATCGAGGCCGGGACCATCGAAATAGAAACCGGGCCATTCAGCCTGCGGAAAGCGGTCGGCGATCACCACCACGCCGCGCCGATTGCGCGCCAGCAGGCGCCGAAACTTGTGCGCCCGCCATTGCGACAACAGGTGGACGACCACGGCGGTGAGCGCGTCCGGTGCCCGGGATTGGTGCTGGTGCGCGCGCGTCGCACGCCGCGCCAGATAGCGCCCGCAGGCTGGGCCGATCAGCGGCAAGCTGCGGATCGCGGTGGCGATGTTGCCAGACGACTGCCCCAGATACAGGAACTCGACCCGGCCTGCGCCGCCGAATTCCGCCATCAGATCGGTGCATAGCGTGGACTTTCCGGCGCCGTCGCAGCCGACCACGGCAATTACCCGGGCCAAGGGCGAAGATTTCCCGGACAACGCTGGAGGCAGACTCGACTGGCCGCGGCCAGGCCCAGTGTGGGTGGACTGCTCGCGATCGGGATCAACTGTAGTCATGCTGTCTCTCGGAAAAATTGCGGGCCGCAACAGATGCGGACAGGGGGCTTGCAATTCAATGCGATGCGGCGCGCACCACGGCCGTACCTTTCGTCAGGGGGTGGGGTGGGCGGATTTCATACGATTTGTTACCGGGCACGCGGCAGGATACCGGTGAATCCGGAATTTGATCTGGATCAACACGCCTGCCGACGGAAATTGAAACACTCTCGGGGTGGACAAGACTGGAGGCTCCATGCTCGACAATAGTGGCTTTTACAATGACAAGGTGGTGCGCCAGTTCGCGGTGATGACCGTGGTCTGGGGCATCGTCGGGATGCTGGTCGGGGTGATCATCGCCGCCCAACTGTACTTCCCCGATCTGACCGCGGGCATCCCCTGGCTGAGCTACGGCCGCCTGCGTCCCTTGCATACCAATGCGGTGATCTTCGCCTTCGGTGGCAGCGGTATTTTCGCGACCAGCTACTACATCGTGCAACGCACCTGCCACGCGCGGTTGTTTTCCGACCGGCTCGCCGCGTTCACCTTCTGGGGCTGGAACCTGGTGATCGTGCTGGCCGCGATCACCCTGCCGCTGGGCATGACCCAAGGCAAGGAGTACGCCGAGCTGGAGTGGCCGATCGACCTGCTGATCACCGTGGTCTGGGTCGCCTACGCGGTGGTGTTCTTCGGCACCGTGGTCAAGCGCCGGATGGCGCACATTTTCGTCGCCAACTGGTTTTTCGGCGCCTACATCATCACCATCGCGATCCTGCATATCTTCAACAGCCTGGCCATGCCGGTGACCCTGACCAAGTCGTACAGCGCCTACACCGGCGCGGTCGATGCGATGGTGCAGTGGTGGTACGGGCACAACGCGGTTGGTTTTTTCCTGACCGCAGCCTTTCTCGGCATGAGGTATTACTTCGTGCCCAAGCAGGCCGACCGCCCGATCTATTCCTACCGGCTGAGCGTGGTGCACTTCTGGGCATTGATCTCGATCTACATGTGGGCCGGCCCGCACCACTTGCAGTACACCGCGCTGCCGGACTGGGCGCAATCGCTCGGCATGGTGTTCTCGCTGATCCTGCTGGCACCGTCCTGGGGCGGCATGATCAACGGCATGATGACCATGAGCGGGGCCTGGGACAAACTGCGCACCGACCCGATCCTCAAGTTCATGATCGTGTCGCTGTCGTTCTACGGCATGAGCACCTTCGAAGGTCCGATGATGTCGATCAAGACGGTGAACTCGCTGTCGCACTACACCGACTGGACCATCGGCCACGTACATTCCGGTGCGCTCGGCTGGGTCGCGATGATCACCGTCGGTTGCATCTACAGCCTGCTGCCGCGGGTGCTGAACCTGAAGGCCATGTATTCGACACGCTGGATCGAATGGCATTTCTGGATCCACACCATCGGCGTGGTGTTGTACATCGTGGCGATGTGGATCGCCGGGGTGATGCAAGGCCTGATGTGGCGCGCGACCAATGACGACGGCACCCTGACCTACACCTTCGTCGAATCGCTCAAGGTGACCTATCCGTATTACCTGGCGCGGCTGGGCGGCGGCACCCTGGTGCTGGCCGGCATGGGCCTGATGGCGGCGAACGTCCTGAAGACCTTCGGCATGGCCCGCAATGTAACGCCGGTCGCCATTCCCCAAGCCCGTCACGCCTGAGCCGGAGAGCGATCATGAGTCATGAAAAAGTCGAAAAGAACATTGGCCTGATGGGCGTGTTGATCGCGATCGTGGTCGCGGTCGGCGGCCTGATCGAGATCGTGCCGTTGATGTATCAGGCGCAGGTGGTCGAACCGTTGCCCGGGGTGACCCCGTACCCGGCCCTGCAACTCGCCGGACGCGACGTCTATATCCGCGAAGGCTGCTACAACTGCCATTCGCAGATGATCCGCACCCTGCGTTTCGAAACCGCGCGCTATGGCCATTATTCGCTGGCCGGCGAATCGGTTTATGACCGGCCGTTCCAGTGGGGCAGCAAGCGCACCGGGCCGGATCTGGCCCGGGTCGGCGGCCGCTACAGCGACGAATGGCAGCGCCTGCACCTGCTCAATCCGCGCGATCTGGTGCCGGAATCGAACATGCCGCGCTTCCCGTGGCTGGCCACCGCCGGCATCGACGGCGCCCTGGTCAGCAAGAAAATGCAGCGTCTGAAACTGCTCGGTGACCCGTACACCGAGGCCGACATCGAAGGCGCCGCGGCGGCGGTGGCCGGCAAGACCGAACTCGATGCCCTGGTCGCCTATCTGCAGGGACTCGGCATCCACGGCCCGGGCCGAGGCGAAGCCGCGACGGCGGCCGTGACCAGCAGCGGAGCGCAATGATATGGATGCCAACACCCTCAACAGCTGGATTCTCAGCCTGACCACGGTCGTGCTGTTCGTCTGCTTCATCCTGATCAGCGTCTGGGCCTATGGCCGCGGCCGCCGGGCCAGCTTCGAGCGCGCAGCGCTGCTGCCACTGGAAGACGACGGCGTCGGCGCTGCCCCGGCTCAGCCCGGCGCGAACCACAACAATACAAACGAGGTGCAGCAATGAGCGCCGGTTGGTCCTGGTACATCATCCTGTTTTCGATCGTCAATATCCTCGCCTGCCTGTGGCTGTTGTGGTGGACCGCCAAACGCCGTCCCGGCCAGAAGGCGGAGTCGCCAATGGAAACCACCGGTCACGAATGGGACGGCATCCGTGAGTACAATTCACCGCTGCCGAAATGGTGGTTGAACCTGTTCTATCTGACCATCGTGTTCGGCTTCGCCTATCTGGTGATCTATCCGGGCCTGGGCGCCTGGGTGGGTACCGCTGGCTGGACTTCGGTCGCCCAGCACGATGCCGATGCGGCGGCGGCGGACGCCAAACTGGCGGCGGTATTCGGTGTCTATGCCGGCGTGAGTCCGGACCAGTTGCTACAAGACGAGCAGGCACAGAAACTGGGCGCTTCGGTATTCGCGCACAACTGCGTGACCTGCCACGGCGCCGATGCCAAGGGCGCCAAAGGCTTTCCCGATCTGACCGACAACGACTGGCTCTGGGGCGGCGACCCGGACACCGTGCTGGCCACCATCCTCGATGGCCGGCAGGCGGCAATGCCGGCGCTCGCCGCCGTAATCGGCGAGGACAACATCCCGGCGGTGGCGGTCTATGTGCAGAGTCTGTCCGGCATCAGCGCCGACAGCGGCCTGGCCGCGGCCGGCAAGGTCCATTTCCAGACCATCTGCGCCGCCTGCCACGGTCCGGAGGGCAAGGGCAATCCGCTGCTCGGTGCGCCCAATTTGACCGACAAGGTGTGGCTGTATGGATCGGATTTCGCGACCATCAGCGAGACCATAAGGAATGGCCGCAATGGCAAAATGCCGGCGCACCGCGCCCTGATCGGCGAAGACCGTGCGCGCCTGGTCGCGGCCTGGGTACTTTCCAGAGGACCGACGACGGAAGAGTGAAGCCAAGCGCCGGGTCGAAGCCAATATTGTGGGAGCGACGGAACGTCGCGACTGCCGAATCTGGCGACCGTCGCGACGTGCCGTCGCTCCCACAGAGATCGAGTTACCGAGGCGATCAGCAGACCGTGAATAAGCAGACCGATCCGCAAGCCCAGCCCCTGGTCCAGCGCCTGGGTGCCATCTTGTGGCCGTCGTTCTTCGCCGCCGGAGTCGCGACCATGGTGTTCTTTGCTTTGGTCGATCCCCTGGCATTGGCCGAGATCAGCTTTCCGGAGTGGTCGATCAGCCGGGAACTCGGCTACACACTCGGGTTCTTCACCTTTTGGCTATGCACCGCGTCGAGCAGCCTGTTCACCTGGATCCTGCTCGGCCCACCGAGCCGCCGTCGCGAATCCCGGGAATAGCCGATGAGTAACCAAAAGACCATCCCACTCTCGGTGACCGATGGCGGCGAAATGTACGCCAGCGCGGCCAAGATCTATCCGCGCGAGGTGAGCGGCCGCTTCGACCGGCTGCGTACGGTGGCGGTGTTCTGGCTGCTCGGCATGTTCTATCTGTTTCCGTGGCTGAGTTGGCACGGCCGCCAGATCGTGCTGTTCGACCTGCCGGCGCGCAAGTTCTACATCTTCGGGCTGACCTTCTGGCCACAGGATTTTTTCTATCTGACCATGCTGCTGATGATGGCGGCGTTCTCACTGTTCTTTTTCACTGCGCTGGCCGGGCGGCTGTGGTGCGGCTATGCCTGCCCGCAGACGGTGTGGACCGAAGTGTTCCTGTGGCTGGAACGGCTGAGCTGCGGTAGCCGCAGCCAGCAGATCAAGCTCGACCGGGCGCCCTGGAATCGCGACAAGCTGCTGCGCAAGGGTGCCAAACAACTGCTGTGGATTTCGTTCGCCGCCTGGACCGGATTCACCTTCGTCGGTTTCTTCACCCCGATCCGGGAACTGGCGGTGAATATTGGCAGTTTCAGCCTCGGCGGCTGGGAAATGTTCTGGATCGGATTTTACGGGCTGGCGACCTATGGCAATGCCGGCTATCTGCGCGAGCAAGTGTGCAAATACATGTGCCCGTATGCGCGCTTCCAGGGCGCCATGTTCGATCGTGAGACCCTGATCATCGCCTACGACGAGGCCCGTGGCGAACCGCGTGGCGCGCGGCGCAAGGGCACGCCCAGTGTGCTGGCCAATGACAGTTCCGGCGGTCAGCCGCTCTCGGGCGCCAGCCCGCCCACGCCATCG
>JBGSKT010000008.1:0-5054 GCA_041741075.1 Lysobacterales bacterium | reverse complement strand
CGCCGCCGAGCGCACCGGCGCGCAACTACTCGCCGTGCAGCCGGGCAACGCCGCCCATCTGCTGCCCGCTCTGTCCCAGGCGGACCGCCAGGCCGACCCGGTGGCGATCGATCAACTGCTGTCGGTAATGGCCACGCGCAGCCGTTTTGATATCCACTTCGCCGATGGCGTACACGCCTGGTTGGCGCTGGCCGAGCGCAGCGACACCGCCACCACCCTTGCCGCCATGGGCAGACTCGACGCACTTCACAACGGCCGGAGCGCCTATCCGGAGGAACTTGCCCTGAGCGCCGGGGCGGCTTTCTCGGCTGCAGAAGCGATTCCCGATTACTCGATGTTGTTCCGTGTCTGTCGCCCCGCCGCCGACCTCGCCGCGCAGACCCGGCGCGTGGACGCCTGCGAAAAAATCGCCCGGCTGATGACCGGCCAGGGCCAGACCATGATCGATCGAATGATTGGCGACGCGCTGCTGCGCAAGATCGAGCGCCAGAGCGACGCCGACCGCACCCAGCGTCGGCGCTGGGAATGGCTGATGGAGGCCTATGCTGAAATCTCCAACGAAGCGGATGGCGCCGCAACCCTGGTCGACATCTGGCGCAACAGCGACGACGAGCTCGAAGTCATGACCCAGACCCTGCAGGCCGCCGGTGTCGCGCTAGACCCGCCCAGCGATTGGATCAGCCGCAGCGAAGCCCACATCCAGGAAACCGCCCAGCGCGACTGAGGCCTGGCGCAAAGGATCGATAAGCGCAGCGGTTTTCAACGGCGGAGCCGGTCATCCTTGGCCCTTGCTAGCCCCTAGCCCCTAGCCCCCAGCCCCCAGCCCCTAGCCCCTAACCCAACTGCGCCCGCGCCGCGGCATACACCGCTTCGGCGGTGAAGCCGAACTCCTGGAATAAGCGCTCGGCCGGGGCCGAGGCGCCGAAGCGGTCGATGCCGATCACTGCGCCATCGAGGCCGACGTATTTGCGCCAGAAGTCGCTGACCCCGGCCTCGACGGCAACCCGTGCCCGGCACCAGCTGGGCAGCACACCTTCGCGCCATTCCAACGGCTGCTGGTCGAAGACCTGGGTGCAGGGCATCGACACCACGCGCACGCCCACGCCTTCGCCATCCAGTCGCCGTGCGGCGTCCATGGTGATGCCGAGTTCGGAACCGGTGGCGATCAGGATCACTTCGACCTTGGCATCGAGCGGGTCGAGCAGCACGTAACCACCGCGGGCAATGTCTTCGACCTGCTGTGCATTGCGGTGCTGATGGGCCAGGTTCTGCCGGCTGAACACCAGACAGCTCGGGCCGGCGCGGTGTTCGATCGCCTGCTGCCAGGCGACCGCGGATTCGACCGCGTCACCAGGACGCCAGACCGGGTTGTTGGGGATATAGCGCAGGCTGGCCAGGTGTTCGATCGGCTGGTGGGTGGGGCCGTCTTCGCCGAGCCCGATCGAATCGTGGGTGTAGACGTGGATCGCCGCCGCCGAGATCAGCGCGCCCATACGAATGGCGTTGCGGGCGTAATCGCTGAACACCAGGAAGGTGGCGTCGTAGGGAATGAAGCCGCCGTGCAGCACCAGGCCATTGCTGATCGCGCTCATGCCGAACTCGCGCACGCCGTAGTGCACATAGTTGCCGCGGGCCGGATCATCGAGCACATTGACCGAACCCTTCCACAGGGTCAGGTTGGAATGGGCCAGATCGGCGCTGCCACCGATCAACTCGGGCAACAACGGCGCGAACGCATCAAGCGCGTTCTGCGATGCCTTGCGCGAAGCGATCACCGGGCCTTCGGCCTGCAGCTGGCGCACATAATCCAGCGCGCGCACGCCGAAATCGGCGGGCAGCTCGCCGGCCATGCGCCGACGGAACTCGGCAGCGAGTTCGGGATGTGCGTTCTGGTAGCGATCGAACAGCGCATCCCACTCGGCCTGCCAGTCGGCACCGCGTTCGCGCGCGTCCCAGGCCTTGCGAATCTCGGCAGGAATCTCGAAAGCCGCGTGCGGCCAGCCCAGTTCGACCCGCGCCAGGGCGACTTCGTCCTTGCCGAGCGGCGCGCCGTGCGCGGATTCCTTGCCGGCCTTGTTCGGCGAACCGAAGCCGATCACCGTCTTGCAGCAGATCAGGGTGGGCTTGTCCGGATCGATCGCGGCCGAAACCAGCGCCGCCTTGATCGCCTCCGGGTTGTGGCCGTCGACCCCGGCCAGCACTTCCCAGCCATAGCTTTCGAAGCGTTGCCGGGTATCGTCGGTGAACCAGCCCTTGACCTGGCCGTCGATCGAGATGCCGTTGTCGTCATACAGCACCACCAGCTTGCCCAGCTTGAAGGTGCCGGCCAGCGAACAGACCTCGTGCGAGATGCCTTCCATCAGGCAGCCATCGCCGACGAATACGTAGGTGAAATGGTCGACCAGATTGAAGTCCTGACGATTGAAGCGCGCCGCCAGCAGTTTCTCGGCCAGTGCCATACCCACGGCGTTGGCGAGCCCCTGTCCGAGCGGCCCGGTAGTGGTCTCGATCGCTGGGTGCTCGCTACGCTCCGGGTGCCCGGCGGTGATCGAATGCCACTGCCGGAATCGCTTGATCTGCTCCAGCGGAAAGTCGTAGCCGGACAGATGCAACAGCGAATACAACAGCATCGAGCCGTGCCCATTGCTGAGCACGAAGCGATCGCGGTTGAGGAAACCCGGATTGGCCGGATTGTGGCGCAGGAAATCGTTCCACAGCACCTCGGCGATATCGGCCATGCCCATCGGCATGCCCGGGTGGCCAGATTTGGCCGCTTCGACCGCATCCATGGACAGGGCACGGATGGCATTAGCGAGATCGCGACGGCTGGGCATGGGCATTCCTGCAAGGCGGAGGGGGATTCGTGGGGAGTAAAGCGCGATCACACAGCGCCTGGCCGAGACGCCATTGTCGCCGAGACCAGCCATCGGCAACAAGTCGCTCGCGGGCATTCGCCACGCCACAGCGGTCGGATTGCCCGTCACCAAGGCAGCGATCCCAATGGCTCAACTCATCTGCATCTGCCAACGGCCGGCGCAGCCCTTGACTACTCCGAATTCGCCGTAGAAAGCTCCGCCTGCCGCAACACCAGCTGCGTCGCATCCTCGGCAAGGTCCGGCGGATACCCATACTTGGCGAGCAGGCGGCGCACGCTGCGGCGCAGGTCTGCGCGCACCGACTCGCGCTGGGTCCAGTCGAGCTTGGGCATTCTCTTGACCATCTCGGTCAGCTCGCGCGCCATCAGCCGCAGCGTGTCGTTCTGCATGGCCTCCTTGGCGGAGCCGTTTTCGGCCAGCGCGTCGTAAAACGCCGTCTCCTCGCGGCTCAGGCCGAGTGCCTCGCCGTGCCGCTGCGCGTCGCGTAAATGTTTGGCCAGATCGATCAGCCGGCTGATCATCTCGGCGGTGGAGATCGCCTTGTTGGTGTAGCGCAGCATGGCGTCTTCGAGCGCTTCGCGGAACTTGCGGCTCTGCACGATGTTCGTGCGCTCGGTAATGCGGATCTGATCGTTCAGCAGTTTGCGCATCGTCTCCAGGGCCAGGTTCTTCTGCTCCAGCGCCGCCACGCGGCCGAGGAACTCGTCGCTCAGGATGTCGAGGCGCGCTTCCTCCAGCCCCGCGACGGCGAACAGGTCGATCACCTCGTCCGCATCCACCGCGCCGCCGATGACTTGCCGCACGGCGGCGTCAATGTCGCGCTGCCGCCCGCGGCCCGCTCCCCCACCGGCATCATCGGTCAGGCGCTTGCGGATCATCGCCACCGCACGCTGGAAAAACGCCAGATGCGGCGCGATGACTTCCGCTTCCGGTCGCGGCACCGCCAGCGCAAAGGCCGCCGACAGCTCCTTGACCAGCTCCCGCAGCCGCTTCCAGCCGTCGTTGTGTCCAAACACGTGGTCGATGGCGCGCAGGTACACCGGCAGCACATCGCGCGGATCGGCCTGTAACGCCTGCTGATAATCGCAGCCGTGAAAGAAATCGCGCAGCTTCTCGAACGCCGATTGCATGGCGGGCACGGCTTCGTCCTGCACCCGCCTGACAGCCTCGCCGGTACCGCCGGCCTGGGTGTAGGTGGCCAGCGCATCGGCCAACTGGTCGGCCAGGCCCAGCAGGTCCACGATCAGCCCGCCGGGCTTGTCGCCGTAGACGCGGTTCACGCGCGCGATGGCCTGCATCAGGTTATGGCCGGCCAGCGGCTTGTCCAGGTACATCGTGTGCGCCGGCGGGCAGTCGAAGCCGGTCAGCCACATGTCGCACACGATCACCAGGCGCAGGTCGTCGGCGGGGTTCTTGAAACGCTCGGCCAGCCGCTTGCGCGCGGCCTTCGTCCGCACATGGCTGCGCAGTGGCTCCACGTCCCCGCCGCTGCCGGTGACCACCACCTTCATCGCCCCGCGTTCGTCGTCGGCGTCGTGCCAGTCCGGGCGCAGCGCGCGGATCGCCTCGTAGAGCCGCGCGGCGATGTCGCGGCTCATGGTCACCACCATCGCCTTGCCTTCCATCGCGGCGCGGCGCTTCTCCCAGTGCTCCACGATAAACGCCGCCAGGCGTTCGATGCGTTCCGGCGCGCCAACCAGCGATTCCAGCGGCACGCGGATCCGGTCCTCGGCTGCCTCCCCGCTGCGGTCGGCGTTGATGACGTACTCGACCTCTTCCTCGGCGACGCGGGCGCCTTCCTCGTCCACCTTCAGCTTGATAATGCGCGACTCGTAGTAGAGCGGCCGGGTGGCGCCGTCCTCGACGGCCTGGCGGATGTCATAGACATCGGCGTACTCGCCGAAGACGTGGATGGTGTTCTTGTCGTCACGCTCCAGCGGCGTGCCGGTGAAGCCGACGAAGCTGGCATTCGGCAGCGCCTCGCGCATCCAGCGCGCGCCGCCCTCGACAAAGCCGTACTGGCTGCGGTGCGCCTCGTCGGCCATCACCACCACGTTGGCGCGCTCCGAGATCACGCCATGCGCCTCGGCGAATTTCTGGATCGTGGTGAACACCACCCCGCCCGCCGCGCGGTCGAGCAGCGCCTTCAGTTGCTCGCGGCTTTCGGCCTGCACGGGC
>JBGSKT010000007.1:0-5585 GCA_041741075.1 Lysobacterales bacterium | reverse complement strand
GTCGGCCCGGCGCCCTTCAATTGCAGCTCGACGCTGGCTCCGGCCGGCGTGGTCCACTCGCCCAGGGTGACCGCCCGGCCATCTCCGAGTTGCCCGGCCCATTGCCCGAATTGGTGGCCGCCGTAGCGGGCCGCGTAGGGTTGGCTGCCTGCGGGCCAACGATTCCCCGCCAACACCGCAAGCCAGCCGTCCGGACCGGGTTGCGGCCGAGCAATGCCAAGCTCGGCGCCCAGACGATCCGACCAGGCGAGCAGGCGCGGCGCCGAAACCGGGCTGGGTTGCACCAGGCTGTAGGCCACGCCAGGCAGATCGCGTGGGCGCCGGTCGCCACTGTGGTCGCCGGCCAGGGCGCGCACGAAACGGCTATCCAACGACGCTTCCCTCGTCGCCACGGACAGGGTCTGGACCTTCTCGTCAATCATGGCAGGAGTCCTTGGCGGTCCGGCAAGGGCACCGGCTGCCAGTATGGCGGGTTATTGACCTGGGGGCCCATGCCGGCCGCTGGAGCGGGGCTTGGCAAGATTCTGCTTGCGCCCAAGCATCACTGTTTCTCGCTTTTGTGGGAGCGACGGCACGGCGCGACTGTAGCCAGCGCCGGCAGTCGCGACCTGCCGTCGCTGCCACCAATCGCTCCAATTGGGATTGGTCCCGCTGGACGGATCGCCAATAAAAAACCACGGCCCCTCGCGGGGCCGTGGTCGGTATTGCCGTTTTCATACGGCGTGCAACCGGGTTCTGGACGATCAGAACTTCTGGTTGTAACGCACGTAGTAGAAACGTCCCGGCACTTCGTACTGCGGGTCGAACGAGTTGGCAAAGGCGGTGACCGAGAACGGCGGATCCTTGTCGAACACGTTGTTCACACCGAAGGTGATCTTGCCATCCCAGGGCGTGTTCCAGTACGCGGATACGTCGTGGTAAGTAACTGTACCGATATGATTCTCGGCGGCTCCCCGCGACCCACCTTGGCCGTCGCCGACGATCCGGTCGGGATCAGAGCACAGTGCGGTAAATTCCGGAACATCGTATTCAACCAGGAATTGGCAGTCTTCGGTCTGGTCCGAGAAGTAACGCGCGAACCAGGTTGCACCGAAATCACCCATTTCCCAACGCGCGGTCAGGTTGGAACGGATCCGCCAGTTGTTGTTGTCCTGGCTGTGAACGCCGACCTCGGCACCGAACGGCGCTTCGATCAGGTAGGTGTTGTCCCAGGTGAAGCTGAAGTTACCGAAACGGGTATCCGGCAGCGCGTAGTTGAAGGTGAGATCCAGTCCTTCAGGGTTGGTGGCCGAAGGATTGTTGATCTGGGCGATCAGCAGGTTGGCGATCGAGCCATCGCTGCCGCGGTTGAACAGCGAGCAAACCGGGTCGGTATTCAGACTGATCACGCACTGATCGAGGATGCCCTGGGCGCCGCCGACGGTGCCCTGGATGGTGTCGCGCAGGTGGATCTTCCACCAGTCCACTGCCACGTCGAAGCCTTTGACATAGCTTGGGCTGTAGACGAAGCCGAGGGTGCGGCTGATCGACTCTTCCGGCGCCAGGTTCGGGTTGCCGCCGACGCTGATGCGGACCTGCGGGTTGCCCTGGTCGTAACCGCCGTTCGGCACGCCCTGGGCGATACAGGCTTGCTGCTGCGCCGCGGGGAGGTTGGGGAAACGCACGTTGTTGCAGGGGTCGGCCACCGGGGGGAAGCTATCCGAAACGCCGGTGAACAGTTCACTGATCGAGGGCGCGCGGAAGCCCTGGGCCCAGTTGCCACGGATCAACAGGTCGTCGATCGGCTTATACTTGAAGCCGAACTTGCTGTTGGTGGTGCTACCGAAGTTGTCGTAGTCGGATACGCGGGTGGCGACCGAGAACGACAGTTCCTTGGCGAAGGAAAGGTCCTTCAACAGCGGCAGGGACAGCTCCAGATAGCCTTCGTCCACGGTGGTCTGGCCGGCGGTCGGGGTACGGGCATTGCCGGTGGTGTTGCCGGAGGCGATCAGCGCGTCGGGCTGGTCGGCGCCGGATTCGCGGCGATGTTCCAGGCCGAAGGCGAAGGCGGCGGTGCCGCCCGGCAGCTCGATAATGTCGCCGGAGATATTGGCGAAGTAGTCGGTCAGCTCGGAATCGGTCTGGTCATGTGCCTGGAAGGCCGAGAAGTTGAGCATGTCCTGGGTGATCGAGCCATCGGCACCGAGGAGGTTCAAGGGTACGCAGCCGTCGATCAGGGTTGCGGCGTTGCCGGCCTCGGTCACGCAGCTCGGCTTGCCACCGATCAACATCGACGGGCCCAAAGCCTGGCGCAGGGCCAGCACGTTGAACAGGCCATCGGTGGTGTCGTTCTGGTCGTTGCGGCCATAGGTCCAGCCGGCATCCCAGTAGAAGTAGCGATCGCCCAACTGGAAGTCGCCTTCCAGCGCGCCGGTGAACAGGAAGGTATTGACATCCTGGTTGAACTGACGGCCACCGGTCTCGGTGGCGCGGCGCTGGATGCGGACCACCGGGGCGCCAAACGGGTTGTAGAAGTTGTTGGTGTCGATCTGGATGGTGCGCCCCTGCGCGCCGGCACCGGGGCCGGTACCGAGCACGATCGGCATGGCCGCCAGCAACTGCGAAGACTTGCGGTTGTTGTAGGTGCCGGTGGTGGTGAAGCGCATATTGTCGGTGATGTCAAAGCTGCCGGAGCTGAAGATCGAGGTGCGCTCCTGCGGGGTGAGCAGGAAGTTCAGCGGGGCGAAATTGAAGAAGTCCGCGCTGGTGAACGGACGCCAGTTGTTGCCGCTCTGGCCCGGATTGAAGGTGAACTGGCCCGCGCTGCCATCTGGCCGCACGCGCTGCGAGGTCGGGCAATCCAGAGGATTGACCACGGTCGGGTCGGCGCAGATCTGGAAGCGGCCGAACGGCGTGGTCGAGCTGCCGAAGGCGGTGCCGGTACCGGCAAGCGGTTCGGCCGAGATGGCACGATCGCCGGCCATAACCGGATCTTCCTTGACGTACTGGGCGCCGAACATGACCGAGGTGCGGTCCGAATTGCTGCCCACGGTGAAGCTGTAGGACTGACGCTCACCATCGCCCTCGTCGAACTGGCCAAGGAAGGTGTCGGCTTCGGCGCCCTGGAACTCGGTGCGCAGGATGATGTTGACCACGCCAGCGATGGCGTCGGAGCCGTACAGCGTGGAGGCGCCGTCTTTCAGCACTTCGATGCGCTCGACCGCGGCGGTCGGGATGGTGTTCAGATCGACCGAGCCACCGAGGCCGGTGCCGCCGATCCAGCGGCGTCCATTGACCAGCACCAGGGTGCGGTTGGAGCCGAGGTTACGCAGGCTGACCCGGGTTTCGCCGTTGCCGCCGTTGTTGAACGTGGTGTTCAGCGCGGTGCCGTTGGAAGTCAGGTTCTGGATCACGTCACCGATCGAGGTCAGGCCCTGCGCCTCGATATCGGCGCGGTCCAGGGTGAACACGGGTGCCGAAGTTTCGGCATCGACCTTGCGGATGCGCGAACCGGTGACCACTACCTTGGTCAGTTCGGTGGCATCGCCATCACTGGTGCCGGTGTTGTCTTGGGCCACGGCCGGCGCGGAGTTGAACCCGGCCCATCCGAAAGCACCTGCGACCAGACCGAAGCGTACCGCTTCGCTCAGCAGATTGCGGTTGAATTTCATTTTTCTCTCCAACAGTAAGAGTGACTGGTTACTGATCGTCAGATCGTCGGGACAAGCGTTTTGCAGTCCGTGTAGTGCCGAACGCGCGCGGACGAACTCCGGTTGCTTATGCGCGGCATTTTTGAGTCTAACAACAAAACTTTAACCTTGGAAGTGGCTTCCAGAAGACGGAGGACAGAGGACAGAGGACAGACAGGGCGGGGCTGCGGCCCTTGTGGGAGCGACGGAAGCCGTTGTGGGAGCGACGGAACGTCGCGACTTGGCTATCGAATCTGCAGTCGCGACGTTCCGTCGCTCCCACAAGGGCGCTCCCACCAGGGGCTGGAGTCCCCCCTTCCGCCGCTAAACTGGCCGGATGAATCCAGACGACGGTGCTTTGCTTGCGGATGGACAGGGCGGATGGGCCTGCCGTTCGGGCTGCGGGGCCTGCTGCGTGGCCTTGTCGATCAGTTCGCCGATTCCGGGCATGCCGGCGGGCAAGCCGGCCGGGCTGCGCTGTGTGCAACTGGACGCGCGCAATCGCTGCCTGCTGTTCGGCCTGCCATCGCGGCCAGCGGTGTGTTCCCGACTGCGGCCGGAACCCGCGATGTGCGGCGAGTCGCAGCCGCAGGCGCTGCTCGCGATCGCACTGCTGGAAGCGGCCACCGCGCCGTGCCGGTAGGCCCGCCATCGAGGTTTGGGGCCAGCGCCACCGGCCGGGCCCGAGGACCGAATTTCCCGACTTCGGGGCGCCGTCGCTAGAATGCCGGCATGGGCAACATTCTCTGGCTGGCCTCCTATCCGAAGTCCGGCAATACTTGGCTGCGTGCATTCCTGGCCAATCTGATCGCCAATCGGTCGAAGCCGCTTGCGCTTGCCGAACTGTCGCAGTTCTGTGAGGACGAGGCCGGCGCGGCACACTTTAGCGCGGCTGCCGGCCGGCCCAGTGTCGAGCTATCGATCAGCGAACTGTGCGCCCTGCGCCCACAGGTGCAGACGGCGATCGCGGCACGGGCGCAGGGCACCGTGCTGGTCAAGAGCCACAACTACTGGGGCGGCTTCGAACACTATCCGCTGCACGAACCGCAGGTGAGCGCCGGCGGCGTCTACGTGCTGCGCAACCCGCTCGATGTGGTGGTCAGCATGACCCATCACTTCGGGCTCTGCGTGGATGCCGCGATCGACTATCTTGGCAACGAAGACACTGCGACCGAAAACGAACCACGCTGGGTCAGCCAACTGCTCGGCTCCTGGTCGACGCACGTGGCCAGCTGGGCTGACATCGACCACCCGGGTTTTCTGCTGGTGCGCTACGAGGACCTGCTCGACAAACCGGCCAAGCATTTCGCGCGCATCGCCCGACGGGTCGGCATCACCGACCGGTCGCGCGTCAGCCGGGCGATCGAACACGCCAGTTTTCAGACCCTGGCCGCAAACGAGAGGCGCGACGGTTTTATCGAGGCCTCGGAAAAGACCGACGCCCGCTTCTTCCGGGCCGGCCGTGCCCAGCAGTGGCGGCAGGGTTTGGACCGCGATCAGGTCGGCCGGATCGTCGCCCGCCACCGCGAGCAGATGGCGCGCTTCAAGTACATTCCCGCCGGTTATGGCTGAATCGACGGGGCGACCTCTGCGGCGCTCGGGCCGAACCTTGGTTCTGAGCACAGCGGTCAGAAGTTCGCAGGTCAAGTCCGTCGCAGGTGGGTTTACCGGGAATAGGGAATAGGGAATAGGTTGTGCTGAGCGCAGCGAAGCGCAACAAAAGCTAGGGGCTAGGGGCTAGGGGCTAGGGGCTAGGGGCTAGGGGCTAGGGGCTAGGGGCTAGGGGCTAGGGGCTGTGCTATTGCGCGCAGCAATGTCTACAGCCGGCCGGCGCGCTTGATCGCCAGGTAGTGCTCGACCAGGGCCGCCGGCAGTTCTCGGCAGTGCAGGTCGAGCAAATCGCAACCCTGGGCGCGC
>JBGSKT010000006.1:0-4405 GCA_041741075.1 Lysobacterales bacterium | reverse complement strand
GCCCGGACCGGCGCGGGCCGGCATTCGAGACCTGGCTGTGGTGGTCGGCGATCGCGGTGGCGGCGCCGGCCTCGGCCGCGCTCGTGGCATTGCTGATCTGGCCGGCACTGGCTGGTCATGCGCTTGCGCTGCTGGTGTT
The DNA here is from genome assembly GCA_041741075.1 of Lysobacterales bacterium. GTDB lineage: Bacteria > Pseudomonadota > Gammaproteobacteria > Xanthomonadales > Ahniellaceae > 0-14-3-00-62-12. Next base: position 4,266 of record JBGSKT010000006.1, on the reverse strand, counting down.
GGTCGCGGTACTGAGCCTGATGTTGGCGTCCAGATTACGGCGACGCGTGGCCTATCCGTTGAATACCCTGAGCAACCTGCTGGAGGCGATGCGCGAGGGTGATTTCAGTCTGCGCGGCAGCCGCTCGCAGCGCGGTGACGCGCTGGGTGATCTGGTCCACGAAGTCAATGTGTTGGCCGAAACTCTGCGCCAGCAGCGCCTGCAGGTGACCGAGACCCTTAACCTGCTCGGCAAGGTGATGAGCGAGATCGATATCGCGGTGCTGACCTTCGACCAGGAACGCAAGTTGCGCCTGGTCAATGCCGCTGGCGCACGGCTGCTGGCGGCACCGGCGACCGCCTTGCTTGGCCAGAGTGCCGAAGCGATCGGACTCGGCGACTGTCTGGACCAGGACGCGGATCAATTGCGCCAGCGCCAGTTTCCGGGCGGCAACGGCCGCTTCGAAATACGTCATCAGCGTTTTCGCAAGGATGGGATGAACCATGAATTGCTGGTCATCAGCGACCTGAGCCGGCGTCTGCGCGAAGAAGAACAGCAGGCCTGGCAGCGTCTGATCCGGGTGCTCGGGCACGAATTGAACAATTCATTGGCCGCGATCCGCTCGATGGCGGAAACCCTCGATTCCCTGCTGGACCGCGACCCTCCGCCGCCGGATTGGCGTGAAGACAGCAGCGCCGGCCTGCGCCTGATCCGCGACCGCGCCGACGCGCTGCGACGTTTCATGCTCGGCTATGCGGCGCTGGCCCGCTTGCCCCGGCCGCAGCTACGCGAGATTGCGCTGGAAGAATTGATCGAAGGCGTGGCGCGGCTGGAAACGCGGGTCGGTATCCGGGTCAGACCGGGTCCGGCACTGCGCATGGCGGTGGATCCAGACCAGATCGAGCAGGCCTTGATCAATCTGCTGCGCAATGCTGCCGAGGCGAATTTGCAGACCGTCGGTGCGCAGTCGCTGGTCGAAATCGGCTGGCAACTGCAGCGCGGCAGTGTGCTGATCCGCATCCGCGACCAGGGGCCCGGAATGCCGCTGAGCGAGAACTTGTTCGTGCCGTTTTTCACCACCAAGCCCGGCGGTTCCGGCATCGGCCTGGTACTCGCGCGCCAGGTCGCCGAGGCCCACGGCGGCAGCGTCGAACTGCGCGCTCGCACCGATGTCCCCGGCTGCGAAGCCCATCTGCACTTGCCGGTTCCAGAGGACAGATGACGGAGGACAGAAGACAGAAGACAGAAGACAGAAGACAGACAAAAGACCACAGCGGACAGCGTAGAGCGGACGGCCGGGCAGCGGGAGTAAGTAAGCGAGAACGGTGCGAGCCGAGTGCAGTGACGCCGCCGCATCAAGATATTCTCGCCCCGCCGATAAGTCCCAAATAGCACGAAACCCCTAGCCCCTAGCCCCCGAACACCGAACACCGAACACCGAACACCGAACACCGAACCTCACACCCTCCCGCCAAACTCCCCGGTCTCGGTATTGACCCAGATCTTGGCGCCGTTTTCGATGTAATCGGGAACCTGAATCTCGATGCCGGTGCTGAGCCGGGCCGACTTGCTGCGCTTGGTGGCGCTGCCGCCCTTGAGTTCGGGTGGTGTTTCGACCACTTCCAGCGCCACTGATTGCGGCAATTGCAGGCCAACCGGATTGCCGTCGATCAGCATTATCTGGGCCTCGGTCAGGGTCTCGCTGATGTAGCCGGTGGCCTCACCGAGCTGCGCCGGGTCGAGCAGATACGGCGTGTAGTCGGCGTTGTCGAGGAACACCCAGGCGTCGCCGTCCATGTAGGAGAAACTGGCCGGGCGGCGCAGCAACTCGACTTCCTCAACGCCGTCTTCGGCGCGCAGGCTCAAATCGAGCTTGCTGTTGCCGGGAATGCTGTACAGCACGAAGCGGAACGTGGTGTTGCCACCACGCGCACTGGGGGCGCTGCGTTCGACCAGGTGGACCCGGTAGGTCTGGCCATTGTGGGCGATCACATTGCCCTTCTTCATTTCATACGCCTTCAACATGTTTGCCTCGTCTGGAAAGATTTGGGAACCTCTAAAAACCCCTGAATAGTTCAGCCCCCTTGAGTCAAGGGGGCGACCAAACCCTTGCATCGCAAGGGTTTGGTGGGGGTTGTGGTAGCAAGCCAATGTGCCAAATGGCGACATCGGTCGGATTTCAAAAGGTGCCAAATCATTTGGGTTGCAGGCGGATCGCGCCGTCGACGCGCAGGGTGCCGCCATTCAAATAACGGTTGTGCAGGATGAAGGCCACCGTTTCGGCGAACTCTTCCGGTTTGCCGAGGCGCGACGGGTAGGGCACCTGGGCACACAGCGACTGGTAGACCGCCTCCGGCATGCCATCGACCATCGGGGTGTGGAACACGCCCGGCGCCACCGTCATCACGCGAACGCCGATGCGGGCGAACTCACGTGCCATCGGCAGGGTCATCGCTACCACCCCGCCCTTGGAAGCGGCGTAGGCGCACTGGCCGATCTGGCCCTCGAAGGCCGCGATCGAGGCGGTATTGACGATCACCCCGCGCTCACCGTCTGCCAAGGGCGGGTTGTTCTGCATCAGTGCGGCTGCCGCCTTGGCGACATTGAAGCTGCCGATCAGATTGACCCTGAGCGTGGTCTCGAACTGACCGAGCGGCATCGGCCCGTCACGGCCGAGTACGCGGCCGGCGCCGAGAATGCCGGCGCAGTTGACCGCGACGTTCAGCCCGGCCATGGCCGTGGCCGCCTCGCCCATGCACTGGCTGAGCGCGGCCTCGTTGCTTACATCGACCTGGAAAAAATATGCATCAGCGCCGAGCGCGGCTGCTGCGGCGCTGCCCTTGTCCTGATTGACATCGAACAGGGCAACCCGACCGCCGTCGGCACAAATGCGTTCCGCCACCGCCAGGCCCAATCCCGAAGCACCACCGGTGACCACCGCGCGGATCTGTTTGCTGTCCATTGCTCGCTCCACAAAGAGGCCCATTATGCCGTGTGTGGCGGAAATCGGGAGTGGGGAATGGGGAGTGGGGAGTGGGGAATGGGGAAGCGGGGAAGCGGGGACCGACGTCGCCCCGGCGCAGGCCGGGGCCCAGTGTTGGATGCGGCGAAACCGTCGAGAACTGGGTCCCGGCGTTCGCCGGGACGACGGCTTTTACAGCTTCCCGACTCCCGACTCTCGACTCCCGTCGTCATCCATCCTGCAACTGTCGATACAGCCACTCGCTGAACTGTCCATAGGACATCGCTCCGCTCTGACGGGCGATTTCCTTGCCGCCACCGAACAGCAGCAGGGTCGGGATGCTCCTGATCTGAAAGCGCGCCGCGGTCTGCGGGTTGGCTTCGGTATCGAGCTTGGCAAAGCGGATGCGCGGCTCAAACTCGCGCGCGCCCTGGGCGAAGACCGGGGCGAACTGCTTGCACGGTCCGCACCAGTCGGCGTAGCAATCGATCACCAGGGGCAGGTCGGTCCGTTCCAGCACGCGCTCGGCGTTGGCATCGGTCAAACCGAGGGCCGCGCCGGTGAACAGCGGGCGATGGCAACTGCCGCAGTTGGGTGCCTGGTCGAGTCCGGATTCGGTGATGCGATTGACCGCATCGCAGTGCGGGCAAGTCAGGTGCAGAGGATGGTCCATGGTCGTTTCCCTGGGAAATGGGCGATGGGAGCAGCAATGGTTGTGCGGAGCGCAGCGGTGGTCAACGGCGCAGCCGGTCGGCGCAACCGAAACACAGATTGCGCCGAGCCGAGCGGTTTTCAACGGCGGCGCCGATCAGTGCAACGCGAAGTCCGCGCGCGCAATTTTCTCCGTACGCAAGGCAACGCGGACATCGGCGGACATCAGCCGCTGCGAATCTGCATCGCCAACAATACTTCGCGGCCTTCGGACAGCAGCACGTTGAAGGTGCGCGCGGCGGCGGCATTGTTCATTACTTCGAGGCCAATGCCGCGCCCGAGCGCGGTCGCGATGACCGCGGGTGACGGAAAGATCTGCTGGCTGCCAGTGCCGAGCAGGATCAGGCTCGGCTGCGTGGCCAGCAGCGGCAGCAGGTCATCCGGTTGCAGTGCGCGCGTGCTGTCGATCGGCCAGTCGCGCAGTCCCTGGTGTCGATCGAGCAGAAAACTGTGGCAGCAGCTTGTGCCAGAACTCAGCAGCATCCGGTCGTCGGTCACTGCGCGGATACCGATTGGAGAATGCAGCGGGTCCAGGTTCAGCAACATGCCAGAGCCACTCAGCGCGGGCGTGGTGGCCGGGTGCCGCGGGCGCCGGGTGGACCACCGGGACGGCG
>JBGSKT010000005.1:0-3631 GCA_041741075.1 Lysobacterales bacterium | reverse complement strand
ATCCCGGTGCCCGGACGTCCCGATCGCCCGCTGCTGGTCGCACCGCGCGAACTGAAAAGCCGCGGTCTGGGCAGCGTGATTGGCCGCGCCAGCTTGCTGCACGCGGTCGCGCATATCGAATTCAACGCGATCAACCTGGCCCTGGACGCGGTCTATCGCTTCCCCGGCATGCCGGAAGCGTTCTACGCCGACTGGCTACAAGTCGCCGCAGACGAGGCCCGTCACTTCGAAATGCTGGCCACCAGGCTGCATGCAATCGGCCACCACTACGGCGAATTCCCGGCACACAACGGGCTGTGGGCGGCGGCGTGCAGCACCGCGCATTCCTGCCTGACGCGCATGGCCCTGGTGCCGCGGGTGCTCGAAGCCCGCGGCCTGGATGTCAGCCCGGGCATGATCGAACGCCTGCGCCGCGCCGGCGATCACGACAGCGCCGCCCTGATCGAAATCATCCTGGCCGAAGAAATCGCCCACGTCGCCGCCGGCACCCGCTGGTTCCAGTACTGCTGCCAACAACAACAGCTCGATCCGGACCGCACCTTTATCGCCCTGGTCCGAGAACACGCCCTCAGCATCATCCGCCCCCCGTTCAACCACAGCGCCCGCCGCGCCGGCGGCTTCAGCGAAGCAGAGCAGCTCGGCCTGCAACAACTGCTCACCGATGCCCAAACGCCCAACCCAACCGAACAAGATGGGCAAAGCCGAGCAGCCGAGTAGCCGACGCAGGATGGGCAAAGTGCAGCGTGCGCATCAGGCGCACCCAACCCTCGGGAGCGCCGAGCACCAGCTCGGCGACTATTTCCCCCGCCACCCGACCAACAACCGCAGCCAGCGCCATCGCCGACCATGGTCCCGTCCACCACAGCGCGACCGGCAGGCCGCGCCGAACCAGACCCGGAAATGTCGGTTCCGGGGTGAATCCGGCCTCTTCACGCATGGCACCAAGACTTCAGCAGCCACCTGCGGCGACACTGCACCTGCCCACGGGCAGCCCCCGGCGCCCGGTTGGACATCCTCCAAAAAGGGTGCCACGGTCTGCCGTCTCCCGCTCTGCCGTCCCGGAAACTGTGGGTGTCCCGGATTTCGCTCGCCGCAATGTGGTCCGCGTGGCCGCTGCCTATGCGCTGCTGGGGTGGCTGCTGATCCAGGTCGGCAACATTGCCGCCAGCACCCTCGGCTTTCCCGGCTGGTTCATGCCAATGCTGTTCGTCGTGCTGGGCCTGGGCTTTGCGGTCGCCTGGCTGCTGTCCTGGGCCCACGAGCTGAGGCCGGAGGGCGTGCAGCGGACCCACGAGGTCGAACCCGAGGAAAGAGCACCGAGGAGAGCCCCGGGCCGGAAAAGTGGGTGTCCGATTCCCCAGTCGCTGAAAAGTGGGCGTCCGGCTCCGATTCCCCGGCTCCGATTCCCGCTTCAGAAAAGTGGGTGTCCGGTGCCGCTTCAAGGGCGACCCGGGCCGATACCAGCCCGGGTCGCAGATCCGTCAGTCTTTCGGCACCGTGACCGCAGCAAAGTTCGCGTGGACCAGCAACCACTTGCCGTCCTTCTTGGCGTAGACGCGAGTCGACTTCGCCAGGTTCGGCGTGGTCTTGCCATCCTTGCCCAGCGTCATGCCCACGAAGTTATAAGTGAGGATGGCCACGTCACCGTATACCTGGACATGCGGATTGAGCATCTCCGAGATCAGGCTGGTGTCACCGCTTCGAAGCGACGCATCATAGAAGCGCGAATTCATGGCCTTGCCCTCGACCAGCGTGGGCGCAACCGAGTTGAATTCCGTGTAGTCGTCGGCGACGGTCGCCATGGCCTCTGACGAAGGTTTGTTCTGGTCCTGCTGAGCCCACTGCGCTTTTGCGAGCGCGATGATGTCATCAGCGGTGGTTGCGAATCCCGGCGCGGCGATGAAAAAAGCGAAGAATGCGACCACTGCAACGACGACCGAAACCGGCTTTCTTGAAGTGCTCATGAAGTTTCTCCCTGGGTGGTTGGATGCACTAGGGTTCGATCCGGCCAACCTCAGGTCTGCGAGCACGAAGGCACATGCAGCTCCACGACTTCAAGTCTGGCTCATGAACGCCAATGGCGCCCGACAGACACGAAATGCCAAATCCCCCTGGTACGCGCTTGACTATACCCCCCGAGCGTATGTCCGTTTATCAATCCGGCCACGCAAAATCGAACTTTTATGACGCATACATCTTCGGACACCCATTCCGCCGGCAGCGCCGGCTTGCTAAAAGTGGGTGTCCGACTGCAAGCCATTACCATTCAGCAGGTTCAGTTCTCCCCATGAGTGGGTGTCCGGTTCCTTCCTGCCAGCTTGTGCTCCCATCGTTCCCTTGGCGGCTGGCCCGCGGTCTCGCTCATGTGTAGACTCTTGTGCAAGGAGACACACATGGCCACCAATCTTGCGATCGACCCGGATCTGCTCGACCGAGCGCTGCAGGTGAGCGGTGAACGCACAAAGCGGGCTACCGTCACCAGGGCGCTGGAGGAGTTCATAGCTCGGCGGCAACAACGCAGGGTGCTCGAGTTGATGGGCAAGCTTGAGTGGGACAACTCGTTCAACTACAAGGCCGAACGGTCGCGGAAGTGAGCTTCCTGGTCGATACCAGCGTCTGGTCGCTCGCGCTTCGCCGTGACGCCGCGCCGGACGCGCCAGAAGTACAGGCCCTGTTTGCGGCGCTGGCCGGGTCCGATATTGTCGTAACCACCGGACTGGTGCTGCAGGAACTTCTGCAAGGATTCACCGGCCCAAAAGCGGCCGCGGCGATCATTGAACGCTTCAGTGCCCTCGCCCTCATCCAACCGGACCGGGACGACCACATCGCCGCGGCCGCGCTGCGCAACAAGTGCCGGCGCGCGGGTGTGCAGATCGGCACCGTGGACGCGATGATTGCGCAGCTTTGCATTCGCAATGGGCTGACGCTGCTGACCACCGATCAGGATTTCACCAACGCCGCCAAGCACTGCGAGATCAAAATCTGGTCAAGCACGCCATCGGCGCGCCGCCGGTGAAGCGCGAGGCCGTGTGACCCGTGTGAACTCTGGACATCCAATCTCTTTGCCGCCTGGCACGCGGTGATCGCTCTGGACGCCCATTCCGTGCGCCGTCCCGGCTCCCCAAAAGTGGGTGTCCAGTTCTATTGGCGCGGGCGGTTTGCCGGAAGGAATTCGCGTTCACCGAACAGGCCGCCCTGGCCGATGCCGAGTTGATGGGCGCGGCGCACCGGGCCGGCCGCGCGCAGCACGGGCCGTTCACGAGGCGGGGTGATCGCCGACTGGCTTCATGTTTGCGTGGGTCATTGCGCGCATAATCCGCGCTCACTACCTGCCCGGGTATGCCCTGATGCGTCTGTTGCCTGCGCTCTTGCTGCTGGTTCTGGCGCTGCCTTGCGCAGCTTCGCTGCGCGCCGAGGGGGATGCCGGGAAGGCAGCGGACGTGCAGCCTGTGGCACTGTCGGCCGATGACTTCCGCGATCAGGTGGTCGCTTATGTGCGCGCCCAGACGGGCCATCGCTTGCTCGGCAGTGCCGCGCCCGATGCGGCGGCGCTGGACGCGCGCTGGAGTCGGCTGTTCCGCGAGAAGCAGTGGCGCTTGCGTGTGTCCGCCTATCGTCAGGGCGAGCTGCG
>JBGSKT010000004.1:0-4886 GCA_041741075.1 Lysobacterales bacterium | reverse complement strand
GGCTGGAACGGGTCAGCGGCGCGCACTCGGCCTTGCTCGGCGAACGGGTGCGCTTCGAGTTCAGCCAGGGCCACAGCCCGGGCCTGATGCTGGCCGAAATCGGCGGCGACGGCGGCGTGGTCTTCTGCGCCGACCTGATCCCCGGCCGGCCCTGGGTACACATCCCGATCACCATGGGCTACGACCGCTACCCGGAACTGCTGATCGACGAAAAGCGCCGCTTCCTGGACGACAAGCTCGCCCGCAACGTGCGCCTGTTCTTCACCCACGACCCCGACTGCGCCCTGGCCCGAATCGAACGCGACCCGAACGGCCGCTATCAAAGCATCGACTGCCAGCCCGAACTGCGCGGCCTGGTGCTGTAGCCGGGGGCGCCAACGCAAACCAAGCCGGAGTCCGGCCCGGCCCTGACCCGCGATCTTATTTCTGGCGCGTACATGTCGCCGCGTCGCTAAACTCGCCACTTCGCCGTCGTTGTGCAAGGTGCCTTGGTGTCGGAAAGGGAAGCTAGCGCCCGGAGCAAGATCAATCACTTGCTGGAGTCGGCCGGCTGGCGGTTTTTCGACGATGGCGCTGCCAGCGCGAACGTCTGTGTTGAAGCGGGCACCCGCCTCGTGCAGGACGACTTGTCCGCGCTCGGCGACAACTTCGAAGCAACCAGCAAGGGCTACATCGACTTCCTGCTACTCGACGCCAGGGGTTTTCCCTTCATCGTGCTGGAGGCCAAGGCCGAGGCGAAGAACCCGCTGGTCGGTAAGGAGCAAGCCCGCAGGTACGCGCGCAGCCAGAACTGCCGCTTCGTTATCCTCTCGAACGGCAACCTGCATTACTTCTGGGATCTTGAGCGCGGCAATCCCTACGTCATCACCTCATTCCCGTCGCCCGACTCGGTCGCCGGCTATCGGCAGGTCACACCCAATCCGCAACGGCTGATCGACGACCGGGTAGAGCACGACTACATCGTTCGCACGCAGCGTCCAGGCTACCCATCGGAAGCGGGCTGGCGCAACGAAGCCGAGCGTCCCGGCTACATTCAGGCCAACAAACTGCGCTTTTTGCGGCCGTACCAGCTCCGGGCCATCCACAGCCTTCAGGCCGCGGTCGGCGAAGGCAAGGATCGTTTCCTGTTCGAGATGGCCACCGGCACCGGCAAAACCCTGACCGCCGCTGCCGTCATCAAGCTGTTCCTGCGCTCGGGCAATGTGCGCCGCGTGCTGTTCCTGGTCGATCGTCTTGAACTGGAGGAACAGGCCAGAAAAGCCTTCGCAGCCGTGTTGTCGGCCGACTTTCAAACCGTGGTTTACAAGGAAAACCGGGACGATTGGCGGCGCGCGGAGATCGTGGTCACCACCGTGCAATCGTTGCTGTTCAACAACAAGTACCAGAAGCTGTTTTCGCCGACCGACTTCGATCTGGTCATTTCCGACGAAGCGCACCGCTCCATCGGCGGCAATGCGCGCGCGGTGTTCGACTACTTCATCGGCTACAAGCTCGGCCTTACCGCCACGCCGCGCGACTACCTGCGCCGGTTCGACAGCAGCAAGCCGGGCTCGCGCGATCCGCGCGAAGCGGAGCGCCGTCTGCTGCTCGACACCTACCGCACTTTCGGTTGCGAGGACAGCCAGCCGACGTTCCGCTACTCGCTGCTCGATGGCGTGAAGGACGGTTACCTCATCAACCCCACCGTCGTGGACGCGCGCACCGATATCACCACCGACCTGCTGTCCAAACAAGGCTTCGTTGTCTCGTTCGTCGACGACACCGGCGAAGACTATCGACAGTCGTTCAAGCAACGCGAGTTCGAAAAGCGCTTCTTCGCCGACGCCACCAACCAGTTGCTGTGCAAGACGTTCCTGGAGCACGCGTTGCGCGACCCGGTCAGCGGCGAGATCGGCAAGTCGATCGTCTTCGCGGTCAGCCAACACCATGCGGCCAAGCTGGCGCAAATCCTCAATCAGATGGCCGACCGCATGTTCCCCGGCAGGTACCAGTCCGACTTCGCGGTGCAGGTGACCTCGCAGATTCCCGACGCTCAGCAATTCAGTATCAACTTTAGCAACAACAACCTGCTGGGATCAGGCAACTTTCTGCCGTCGTACAAGACCAGCAAGGCGCGGGTGTGCGTGACCGTCGGCATGATGACCACCGGCTACGACTGCACCGATATCCTCAACCTGGGCCTGTTTCGGCCGATTTTCTCGCCCACTGATTTCATCCAGATCAAGGGCCGCGGCACCCGCACCCACCATTTTCTTGAGCAGCTGTTCGACCGCGACATCGGCGATGGTGTGCAGCATCCGGAGAAGACGGCATTCAAGCTGTTCGACTTCTTCGCCACCTGCGAGTACTTCGAGACCGGGTTCAACTACGACCAGGTGCTGAAGTTGCCGCCGCGGGCCGGCAGCAACGAGCGCAGCGGCGGCGACAGCGGCGCGGCAACGGCCAGCGGCGCATACGAACACCTCGGTGCCGACATCATCACGACGGTGCGCGAGGAGGTCATCGGCGCCGATGGCATGAAGATCGACCGCATGTTCTTCGAGCGCTTCGAGGACGCCGTGCGCGCGAGCGAGACCATCGCCAGCGCGGTCGAAGCCGGGCAGTGGGATCGGGTGATCGACTACATCAATCGCGAAGTGTTCGACAAACCCGAGGAGTACTACACCCTCGACAAACTGCGCCGGGCCGCGTCGGTGGACCGCCGGCTGAGCTTGCGCGAGATTCTGGAAAAGATCTTCGGCCTGATCCCGCGCTTCAAGTCGCGCGACGAGTTGCTGGAAGAGGAGTTTGCCAAGTTCGTCGCCGATGCCAAACCCGACGAGGCCGCCGCGATGCCGGCCATCAAGACGTTCTTCAAGGCCTACGTCAGCAACGATCACGTGCGCCACATCATCGAGACCCGGCAGTTCACCGATCTGGCGACCAATCCTTTCTTCTCCTCGCGCGACTTCAAGGCGGTACCGCCCAGGTACCGCGCGCTGGTCCCGGATTACGTCAAGGACTACGTGTCCTTGAATCAGTTCGCGCTCTGAGCACCCATGCCGCGGACGCGCCAAACCGCCTGACCAACACAGATGGGCGCGTTACACTCAACCATGCGTCTATGCCGCGGACCCAAAATGGCAACCACCGTAAATTTTACTGGCGCAGTCGATCGCGACCTGCTCAAGCGGGCCAAGATCATCGCCATCAAAGCCGATACCTCGGTCAACGCGTTGCTCAACGCCGAGCTCCGTTATCTGGTCGAGAGCTTCGAGGCGGCAGAATCCAGCGGCATCCAGAACTTCAAAGTGCTGCTCCATTTTACGCTCGGAAAGCTCAGTGGCGCCGACGCGATGCAAGCACTGGGCATCGATGCCGAAGAAGATATGTTTGTACTGATGACACAGGCGCGCCTGCCAATGCCGCGACTGCCAGATGCCGTTACGCGAGACATGGTCGATCATCTCAAGTCGCTGGCAGGCTGAAGCCGAAGTATTCGCCCGCCCGACAAACACCTAACGCGAAATCAAACGACCAATCATGCTCGACACCGACACCAAGCGCCGCATCGATACCGCCCGCGACATCCTGGTCGGCAAAGTGCCCGACCCCAAGAGCCAGGTCGAGCAGATCACCATCGCCCTGATCTACAAGTTCATGGACGACATGGACGCCGAGAGCGAAGAGTTTGGCGGCGTGCGCAAGTTCTTTGCCGGCGCCTACGCCCGCTACGGCTGGGCCAAGCTGATGCGTTCCGGGCTGGGCGGCCACGAGACGCTCAACCTCTATGCCGAAGCCATCACCAAGATGCCCGAGAACCCCGGCATCCCGCCGCTGTTTCGCGACATCTTCAAGAACGCCTACCTGCCGTATCGCGATCCGGAAACGCTGCGCGCCTTCCTCAAGATCATTGATGAGTTCAGCTACGACCACAGCGAGCGCCTGGGCGATGCCTTCGAATACCTGTTGTCCGTGCTTGGCTCGCAGGGCGATGCCGGGCAGTTCCGCACCCCGCGCCACGTCATCGATTTCATGGTCGCCATCATCGACCCGAAGAAGCACGAAACCGTGCTCGATCCGGCCTGTGGCACGGCCGGCTTCCTGATTTCGTCCTGGAAGCACATCCTCAGGCAAAATTCCTCCCCTCGCCCGCTTGCGGGAGAGGGGTTGGGGGAGAGGGCGGGCGACCTGCTCACCCCCGACGACAAAGGCCGCCTCGCGCAGAACTTCAAGGGCTACGACATCTCGCCCGACATGGTGCGCCTCAGTCTGGTGAACCTGTATCTGCACGGCTTCAGCGATCCGCATATCTTCGAGTACGACACCCTGACCTCGCTGGAGCGTTGGAACGAACACGCCGACATCATTCTAGCCAACCCGCCGTTCATGTCGCCCAAAGGCGGCATCAAACCGCACAACCGTTTTTCGATCCAGGCCAAGCGCAGCGAAGTGCTGTTCGTGGACTATATGGCCGAACACCTCACCCCCAACGGCCGCGCCGGTATCATCGTGCCCGAGGGCATCATCTTCCAGAGCCAGGGCGCCTACAAGCAACTGCGCAAGCTGCTGGTGGAAACCAGTCTGGTCGCAGTGATCTCGTTGCCGGCCGGTTGCTTCAATCCCTACTCCGGAGTGAAGACCTCGATCCTGATCCTCGACAAATCCCTCGCCCGGCAGAGCGACAGCATCGCCTTCTTCAAAATCGAAAACGACGGTTTCGGCCTCGGCGCCCAGCGCCGCGCGATCGACAAGAACGACCTGCCTGCCGCCGCCGCGGCCATTCGCGCTTTTCGTCATTCCCGCGCAGGCGGGAATCCAGTCGACTCCGATTTGAGCCAACACCACAATCTGCTGGTCGTCGAGAAATCTCGCATCGCCGCGAATGGCGACTACAACCTCAGCGG
>JBGSKT010000003.1:0-4422 GCA_041741075.1 Lysobacterales bacterium | reverse complement strand
TTCATTCATGTCGATCACCATAAGTTCGGATGATCGACCCATCACGCATCCCTGGCTACTCGCCAGAACACGCCACTTCAGGCTCATACCTCGTTGGAAACACCAGCCCCGTTTCAGGCTCATACCTCGTTGGACAAGACTAAACGTTGCATCGCCAGGGATTATTGTGAACAATGTTCGGCTTTACCCACCCTCGGCGATGCGGGGGACTTTGCACACCAAGGAGCCACCCATGTCCGTTTTCCAAATTACCGCCCTGTTCAGCCTGTCGCTGGCCGCTCTTGGCGCGCTGGCCGCGCCACCGCCGATCGAGCAGCTCCTGAAGCAGCCGACCTTCTGGACCATGAAGATCTCGCCCGACGGCAAGCACCTGGCGGCGACGGTGCCGCAGGGCGACGATAAATCCATCCTGGTCGTGCTCGACCGGGCGAGCATGAAGACGACCGCCCTGCTGCAGATGCGCAATAGCGAGTTCATCGGCGACTTCGTCTGGGTCAACGACCAGCGACTGGTGGCCAGTGCGGCGTCCAAGCGAGGCGTGCTCGACCAACCGATGCCGACCGGTGAACTGTATGGCGTAAACGCCGACGGCAAGAGTGCCGGCGTGCTGTTTGGCTACCGTGCCAATGTCATCACCGACCAAGGCGGCACCCGGCTCAAGCAACGCAAGGCCGAAGCCGCCAGCGGCTTCCTAATCGATACCATTCCGGATCGGCCCAAGGAGGTACTGATCGAGGTCCAGCCCTGGGGCTCGGAAGACGAGCTGAGCGAGGCCCGGCTGATGAATGTCGAAACCGGCAAGACGATCCGGGTCGCGCGTTCGCCGCTGCCGCGCGGGCGCTTCATCGCCGACCGTAAGGGCAATCTGCGTCTGTGTGCCGGCGAAACCGCAGAACTGGTGCAGAAGATCTATGCGCGCCCGGCGACCGGGGGCGACTGGGTGCTGGTCCATGACGAGGCCAAGGCGGGTTATCAGATCCGGCCTTTGGCATTCGAGGCCGACGGCCAGCATGTGCTGGTCAGCCGCGAACGCGCCGAGGGCGCCAACGCGATCTATCGCTGGAACCTCGAAGACAATAGTCAGGTGCAGGTAATGGATGCTGGCATCGCCAATCCGGGCAGTCCGCTGAAAGGCATCGAACACGGCAGCGTCTATGCCCTGGTCAATGAACCGGGCAAGCCCGAGATCGTGTACCTGGATGCCAAGGCCCGCGAAGCCAAATTGAGCCGCGCCCTGGCCGAGGCCTTCCCCGGACAACTGGCCTATGTGACCAGCTTCACCCGCGACGGCAAGCTCGGCCTGGTACACGTCTACAGCGACCGCAATCCGGGCGAGTTCTACTTGTTCGATCTGGCCACCCTACACGCCGATTACATCAGCGGCGCGCGCGAATGGATCGACCCGGAGCAGATGGCGGAAATGCGTCCGATCACGCTCAAGGCACGCGACGGCACGCCCTTATACGGCTACCTGGTCTTGCCCAATGGCCGCGAGGCGAAGAACCTGCCGCTGGTGGTCAACCCGCATGGCGGTCCGCACGGCGTGCGCGACGAATGGGGGTTCAACGAGGAAGCGCAACTGCTGGCCAGCCGCGGCTACGCCGTGCTCAAGCTCAATTTCCGCGGCTCCGGCGGCTATGGCAACCACTACGAAACCGCCGGCCATAAGCAATGGGGGCGGCTGATGCAGGACGATCTGGCCGACGGTGTGCGCTGGACCATCGAGCAGGGCCTGGTCGACGCAAAACGCATCTGCACCTATGGCGCCAGCTACGGCGGTTACGCCGCGCTGATGAACGTGGTGCGCTATCCGGAACTGTACCGATGCGCGGTCGGTTATGCCGGGGTCTACGACCTGTCCCTGATGTACAAGAAGGGCGACATCCAGGAATCCCGCTTCGGCAACAGCTACCTCGACCGGGTGATCGGCCGGGATCGGCTGGAACAGGATTCGCCGGTCAGCCAGGCAGCGCAAATCAAGGTGCCGGTGATGCTGATCCATGGCGGCGAAGATGTACGGGTACCACCCGCGCACGCCGAGCACATGCGCGAGGCACTGACCAAGGCCGGCAATCCACCGGAGTGGCTGTTTGAGGCCCGCGAAGGCCATGGCTTCTTCAACCAGCCCAACCGGATGCGCCTGTACACCAGCCTGCTCGCGTTTCTCGACCGCAATATCGGGGCGGGCAGCGGCAAGGTGGCCAGCAGCGCGCCCTGATGCCGTTGCCGACCACCCCTGCTCATGAGATGCACGCAAACACCCATTCCACAGCCGAGAATCACATGCAACTCACCAATCGTCTCGCCTTTGGCGTTTCTGTGCTGTTGCTGTGCAGCGGCTGCACCGTGGTGGCACCGGATGCCGGCCAGGCAGCGGTGTTGATCGACAAGCCGTGGATTTTTGGACATGGCGGCGTGCGCAGCGAGCCGGTGCAGACGGGCCTGACCTATACCTGGTTTTCCACGCAGAAAATCTACGTGAACCTGTTTCCGCAACAGTACGACGGCAATTTCACCGACCTGATGTCGAGCGACGGGGTACCGCTGGATTTTCACGCGGTGATCCGCCTGCAGGTGGTCGATCCGGTGATGCTGGTAGGCGAATTCGGCCAGGACTGGTACCGCAACAACGTGGAGCAGGAATTCTTCAACCGGGTTCGTTCCGCAGTGAAGAAGCACGGCATGAACGAGACCGCAATCCAGACCACGGCGATCGAGGAGATCGACGCCGAAGTCACCCAGGCGTTGGAGCAATACATCGAACAGAACCACCTGCCGATCCGGCTGATGAAAATGACCGTCGGCCGCGCCAATCCGCCGGATGCCGTGCGTAACCAGCGCGTGGAAACGGCACAGCAGGAACAGCGCATCCTGACCGAGCACAAGCGCGATCTGGCCGAACAAAGCCGCAAAGCCGCCGAGCAAAGCCGCGCCCAGGCCGACAACGCCTACCGCCAGTCGATGAGCCTCAGCCCCGAACAGTTCGTTGAACTGGAACGCATCAAAATGCAGACCACCGTATGCGCCAACAGGGAAGCGCATTGCACCTTCGTCATCGGCAGCGAAGTCAAACCGGTGATCAGCGTGCGTTGATCACTGGATGAAGCGCTATGCACCCGTCGATATGCTTCGGCCATATCAGCACGGATGATGCCAAGCGCAGTCGCTCTTCAACTCGGGCTGGCATGCGACGTTCCGCATCGGCATATGTGTTCGCCATTTCGGTGACAGCCGGTACGCCTTTGCAAACCGTTCACGCGGTCAGGCAATGAACTTTCACCCAAGTCCGCTGAATCCATTCCAGCGGGCAAGCCCGGTTCGTTCGAACGGTGGTTGCAGCGGCCTCGAACGGCAAAAAAATGGGGCCCTTGCGAGCCCCGAGGTGGATTTCATGCCCTGAAACCAAAAACCTTAAAAGTCGTAGCGCCAGCTGGCCTCGCCTTCGAGCTGGGCGCCGCTATCCGGCCGCCGTGCCAACGCGGAAATGTTGCCGAAGAACGCTTCGGTCGGCGCATAGCTGCCGGCCAGGCGCAGGCGCCCGAAGCGCGGCGAGCGATGTTCGAAGCCGAGCACGAAATTGGTGTCGGTGGCGCCTTCGGCCAGCATGCTGCGCAACAGGCCCGAGGTCGGATCCGGCTGCTGCTGGGTGCTGTAGCGCAGGCTGATGCGGTTGCTCTCGCCCAGCCGCAGACCGGCGTCGGCGACGAACACGTCCAGATCGCGCCACCTGAATTCGGGCGAGGTGCCGTCACCGAGCAGGGCCAGGAAGCGCACCGGCAGGGCCGCGCTGGAGAACGCGACCAAGTCGCTGTAGAAAACGCGCTCGGCGGTCACCGCCAGATCAAAGCGCGCCGTCGGGGTCCAGCGCGCGGTCACGCTGGCCTGACCGGGAATGTCGAAATTGCCTGGGTCGGCGAACACGCCGCGATAGTTCTGGAAGGCTTCCATATTGATCCGCGACTGCACGTCGGTGGACCAACTGAAACGCTCGCTCAGGCTCTGCCGGAAGCCAACCCGGACACCGGTGCCGGCCGAGGATTCGGCGGCGGCGAGCTGCGCCGCGGTGTAGTCGTCGACCGCTTCGGTGCCGAGGCCGAACGAGGCGAACTGCTGGTTGACCAGCACCACCGAGGCCGAAATCAGCGAGCGTTCGCTGAGCTCGCCTTCGATGCCGGTGGCGAGCTGCTGACGCACCAGACCGATCCCGGGCGCGTCGAGGCTGTGCAGGGCCCCGAAGGCGCTGGTCGTGCTCGGCGAATCGCCGGCCACGCTGGTGCCGAAGGAAACCGTTAACGGCGTGGACTCGCTGCGGAAGGCGAGATCGGTCGCGAGCAAGCGGGTCTCGGCGACCAGCACGCGCGAACTCAGGGTCGGTGCCGCGGGCTTGGCGTCACCGGCCCACTCGAACGCCGGCTGCATGGC
>JBGSKT010000002.1:0-2939 GCA_041741075.1 Lysobacterales bacterium | reverse complement strand
CGATCGACGCCTTCGCCAGTAACCTTCCCTGGTGCGGCGCGTCCGGCCCGGCCATCCATGGCCGGTCGTTCGCGGAAGCAGCCGATGCCTGAGGGCATCGGCTCAGCGCTTCCGCTCACCCCACCAGCCGGCTGACGCCGTGGACTGGGGCGGCGCGGCGGACGGCGCGCATGACGTCGGCCAGGTGCTTGCGGTGCTTGACTTCGATCACGAACAGCATGGCGGCGGTGACCAGATCGCGCTCCTGGTATTCGACGGTGTCGATGTTGGAATCGCCATCGGCGATCGCCGCCGCCACCCGGGCCAGTACGCCGGGCTTGTTGTCGACCACCACTTTCAGCGCGACCTTGAAGTCGCCATATACCTGCCGGTCCCAGCCGACGTTGACGCAGCGTTCTTCGATCTTGCACAGTTCCGGTACGTTCGGGCAGGCCTGCTGGTGCACGACGATGCCCTTGCCGGTCGAGATGAAGCCGACCACCGCGTCCCCCGGCACCGGGTAACAACAGTGCGCGTAACTGATCACGCCATGTTCGGCGCCGCTCAACAGGATGTTCTCGCTGGACCGGCGCACACCATCGACGTCGATGCTGGCGTCGTCCTTGACCAGGGCGCGCGCGACCGGATCGGCGATGCGGTTGCCGAGCGCGATCTCGGCCAGCAGGGCCTCCAGCCGCGGCAGCCGGTGCTCGGCCAGGTAGGCGTCGAGGGTGCCGCCGGGCAGGCTCTCCAGCGAGGCGCCCAGCGCTTCCAGGGCGCGGTCGAGCAGACGGTGGCCGATTTCAACCGCGTCCTCGTGCTGCATGTGTTTGAGCGAATGGCGGATCGCGGTGCGGGCGCGGCTCGACACCACGAATTCGAGCCAGCCGATCTGCGGCTGGGCGGCAGCGGCGGTGATGATCTCGACGGTCTGGCCGCTGGCCAAGCGGGTACGCAATGGCACCAGTTTCTGATCCACCCGCGCCGCCACCGAATGGTCGCCGACGTGGGTGTGCACGGCGTAGGCGAAATCGAGCGCGGTGGCATTGCGCGGCAGCGAGAAAATATCGCCCTTGGGGGTAAACAGGTAGACCTCGTCCGGGAACAGATCGACCTTGACGCTTTCGATGAATTCGAGCGAAGTGCCGCTCTGGCCACCGGATTCGACCAGACCGCTGACCCAGGCTCGCGCCCGCGACTGCGCGCTGTTGCCGGCGACGCTGTCGGCCTTGTACGACCAGTGTGCGGCAATCCCGCGCTCGGCCAGCAGGTCCATGTCTTCGGTGCGGATCTGCACCTCGATCGGCGTGTTGGCCGGCCCGCGCAGTACCGTGTGCAGGCTCTGGTAGCCGTTGGCCTTGGGGATGGCGATGAAATCTCGGAAGCGTGCTTCGAGCGGCTTGTACAGCCCGTGCACCAGACCCAGCGCCATGTAGCACTGCAGGGTATTTTGTACCACCACCCGCGCGCCGAACACATCCATCACCTGGTCCAGAGTTTTGCGCTCGGCCTTCATCTTGGTGTAAATGCTATAGGGTGACTTGATCCGGCCGACGATGCGCACCGGAATCTTTTCTTCGGCCAGATGCACCAGCAGCTGCTGCTGGATGCGCTCCATATGGCTCTGGCGGCTGCCGTAGATGTCGGCGACATGTTTGGCGAGCACGCGGTGGCGCATCGGGTGCAGGGTGGCAAAACCCAGGTCCTGCAGTTCCGCCTTGAGCTGGTTCATGCCCAGGCGCTGCGCAATCGGCGCGTATATTTCCAGCGTTTCCAGCGCGATCCGGCACTGCGCCTGGCGGCCCATGGCGTCGATGGTGCGCATGTTGTGCAGCCGGTCGGCAAGCTTGATCAGGATCACCCGCAGGTCGCGGCTCATCGCCAGCACCATCTTGCGGAAGCTCTCGGCATTGGCCTCCTGGCGGGTGCGGAACTCGACGTGATCGAGCTTGGTCACCCCATCGACCAGATCCGCCACGGTCGCGTTGAAGTTGCGTTCCAAATCGGCCCGGGTAACCGCGGTGTCTTCCAGGGTGTCGTGCAACACCGCCGCGCAGATGCCATCGGCGTCCAGGTGCATCTCGGCCAGGATGCCGGCGACCGCGAGCGGATGGGTGATGTAGGCCTCGCCACTGCGGCGGCTTTGTCCGGAATGGGCGCGGGCGCCCAACTCGAATGCGCGGCGGACCTGGGCGCGCTGTTCGGCGCCTAGATACTCAGCCAGCCGGCGATCGAGCGCAGTCCATTCTGCCGGCACCCCGGATGCGGAATCTGCGACCTCTGACGCCCGCGATTCCATCTCCGCCCCCGGTTATTGCATCGAATCGATGCAGGATGGCAGCGGACATCGGTCCATGGTCAGAGGTCGTCGCCCTTGGACAGATCGTCGTCGGCGACTTCCTGCGCAGCCCATTCCAGCGCTTCGCGTTCGGCGCGGGCGCGTTCCTGGCGCTCGATCTCGGCCAGCAACTCGTGGCTCAACTTGTTGCCGGCGATTTCGCGCAGGGCGGTGACGGTCGGCTTGTCGTTGGCGTCGGGTACCAGGGCATCGGCTCCCTTGGACAACTGCCGGGCACGCTTGGTCGCCATCAGCACCAACTCGAAGCGGTTCTCGACCACTTGCAGGCAATCTTCAACCGTAATACGTGCCATGGCGAATCCTCAAATGCGGAAAGAGTAGCAAAGCCAGTAAAGACCCGACCGGCGCGCGGTGGCGACGCCTGCTGGCAGCGGCGCGGTCGCCGACGGCGTCGTGGTCCGGTACGGAAACCTAGCCGGTCTCCAAGCTTAGCAGAGCCAGGCCTGCGCCTGCAAACCGGAGTCTTGTCCAACGAGGTATGAGCCTGAAACGGGGCTGGTGTTTCCAACGAGGTATGAGCCTGAAGTGGCGTGTTCTGGCGAGTAGCCAGGGATGCGTGATGGGTCGATCATCCGAACTTATGGTGATCGACATGAATGAA
>JBGSKT010000001.1:0-11044 GCA_041741075.1 Lysobacterales bacterium | reverse complement strand
TTCATTCATGTCGATCACCATAAGTTCGGATGATCGACCCATCACGCATCCCTGGCTACTCGCCAGAACACGCCACTTCAGGCTCATACCTCGTTGGAAACACCAGCCCCGTTTCAGGCTCATACCTCGTTGGACAAGACTGCACCGCAACTAAAATCTTCACCCAGAGTAAGATCGCCAGATGCCCGGGATGATCGCCGCCATCCAACCAGCGCTGTTCGACACCGCCCGCCCGCGCCGTGCGCGGCGCAGTCGTGGCCACGGCCACGTGCGCAGTCGCCGCAAGGGTGTTCGCGCACGCAGTTTCCGCCACGACCGGAACCTCGACCAGAACGGCTGGATCGACCTGATCGACAGCAAGCTGCCCGCCGCCAAGGGGATCGATCCCGATTTCACGCTGGACGCCATCGGCAATCGCAGCAACCAGCGGCTGGGCGAATCGGTCGCGGTGGCGTACCGCTATGGGAAGACAAATCTTGGACACCCTTCTGTCCCTCGAAACCACCACCAGAACGGCCTTTGCGGTCGGTTGGGTTCACTACTGGTGCTGGCCAATCACCGTTGCGCCAACGCCGGCAGCCCGCAGGGCATAAGCGTCAAGAGAAACCCAGCCAGTTTGGCGGCGAAAGTGTGGGTGTTTGGGGTTGGTTAGCTGATTTCGTCAAGCTTGGCCGCCCATTGGCGCTCGCTGGCGACGGCATGCAGGCGCTTGTCGCGCGTCCACAACCGGGCGTCTGGGGTCAGTTGCACGCTTGCGAGCAGATGCACATCCACATAGCCGATGCCCAGCCCTGCCAACTGCTGCCGGTTGATGAACGCCAGCACTTCGACATTGGTGGCAACCGTTGCCTGTGGCAGATCGTGCAGGGCATCCAGTATTTGTTGGCGTTGGCGCAGATGGCCAAGTGCCAGTTCGCCAATCACCAAAGGATGCGCCAGCACCCGGCCGGTCTCGAGCAGGTGCGTCAGCGCGTTGTCGCCCGCACGCAGGTGATCGATCCAGATCGAGGTATCAACCAGGATCACGTGGCGTGCTGGCGTCTGCGCGGCACCGGCTTCAAGTCGGGCTCGCTGCCGCCCAGGCGCGCCAGACGACGGGCGCTTTCGCGTTCGATCAAGGCGCGCAGGGCCTCACGAACCAAGGCCGATTTTTCTTGCGGACCGGTGAACTGCTGGGCTTTGGCGATCAATTCGTCGTCCAATGCGATGGTAGTGCGCATGGCGGTCATCCATTGGCAACATCTGATTGTGGCGAATATAGCATCAAATGATGCGTATTTTCGTGCTTTGACGAGGAGGCAGGAACTGAAGCCACGGACATCCGAGACCTCGCACCAGCGAGCCATCCTCGCGAGAGTGTCGGTGTCCCGGATTCGGCACCGGATTCGGCATCGCTTATCCAGCCTACGCATGTCCAGCCTACGGCGCCGCGCTTAGCGGGCGTTGGCGCGGATGAAGGCGTGGATCTGCGGGTAGATGGCTTCGCGCCAGCGGCGTCCGGAGAACACACCATAGTGGCCGGTTTCGGCGGCGAGGTAATGCTGGTGCCTTGCGGCGGGGATGCCGGTACACAGGGCATGCGCGGCTTCGGTCTGGCCGCTGCCGGAAATGTCGTCGTGCTCGCCTTCGATGGTCAGCAGGGCGGTGGCGGTGATCGCCGCTGGGCGCACGTTTTCGCCGTCGATCACCCAACTGCCGTTCGGCAGGTCGAACTGCTGGAATACGCTCTTGATGGTGTCGAGATAGAACGCTGCGTCCATGTCCAGCACGGCGTTGTATTCGTCATAGAAGGCGACGTGGTGGGCGGCGTCGTCCTTGTCGCCGCGAACCAGATCCAGAAAATAATCCCAGTGCGCCTTGAAGTGCCGGTCCGGGTTCATCGCGACGAATCCGCTGTGCTGCAGGAAACCCGGATAGACCCGGCGGCCGGCGCCGGGATACTTGCCGGGCACGCGATGGATGACGGTGTTTTCAAACCAGGAATAGGGGCGCGTGGTGGCCAGGGTGTTGACCGCGGTCGGGCTTTTGCGGGCGTCGATCGGGCCGCCCATCATGGTCATGCTGCGCGGGGTCGGCTCGCCGCGCGCCGCCATCAGGGCGATCGCCGCCAGCACCGGCACGGTCGCCTGGCAGACCGAAATCACATGCAGGTTTTCCGCACCGATATGGCGGATGAATTCCTCGATGGTGCGCACATAGTCGTCGAGCCCGAAGCTGCCCAGGTCGACCGGCACCATGCGCGCGTCGATCCAGTCGGTGAGGTAGACCTTGTGTTCGGGCAGCAAGGTGCGCACGGTATCGCGCAGCAGGGTGGCGTGGTGCCCGGACAGCGGTGCGCAGACCAGCACCACCGGATCGTCCTTGAGCAGGCCGATGGTTTCGGCGTCGTCGCTGTAGCGCTTGAAGCGCAGCAGATGGCAGAACGGCGTTTTCTTGACCGGGTAGTCGATCACCGGTACTTCGCGGCCGTGCGCCAGTACCGACTTGATCCCGAAGGCGGGCTTTTCGTAGTCGCGGCCGAGCCGGTGGAACAGTTCATAGCCGGCGGCCACGCGGCTCATGCCGGGAAACAACGACAGCGGATTGGCCGGGTTGGCCAGGCTCTCGGCCAGATTTCCTGCGGCCGCGGCGGCCGGCGCCAGCCAGGCGCGCTGCATTTCCAGCATTCGATAGAACATGGGCAGGGCCTCGCGATCGATCGGTGTGGAGCCGCGCATGCTTCCCCGTAAGTGCGGCGCTTTGCCCGATTCTGGCCGATCGCGGCTGCTGCTGCAACGCAACAAAAGAAACGGCGATGGCCTCGGTTGCGTCTACCGACAAGCAACCGGCTGCTGGCGCACGGCCACCAGGTCGGCCGGGCGCACACCGAATGTACGGGCGGGTCGGGTGAGAGAGGATCAGCCGGGTCCGACGCTTGTCTATCGCTGCCCCGGAATATTGAACACACCCTCGACATAAAGATTGGCGGAGCTGATTTCCTTCAACGGGATCAACTTCATCATTTTTTGTTCCGGATCCGCCAAACCATCCATCGGATAGGACGTCGTAATCGATATCTGCCGCGTTTCGTCCCGGTATCCGCTCCAGATCGGCAGCAGGCGAACGAATTGAAAGCCATCCGTATGCAACGGCGGAAGATTGACCACAAACCCGACGTACACCTTGTTGTCTTCCAGTGTCAGCATCAACAGTTCAGGGTGGCCGTTGTCTGGCAGTCGGCAAGCAAAGCGTTTCAGGCGGAGCCAGCGGCTGGCGATCTCACCTGTGACCAGGCGGACGCGGCCCGAGACCAGGCCACTCGCCGGCACACCAATCGCGCTTCGCAACAGCAGCGACTCCAGACCATTGAAGCGATTGCCGTGGTAGCACCAGCGACCAGCGGTCTCTGCCGGGATGGTCAGATTCAACAATGCACTTGCGGTGATCGCCAACAACAGCGCACCGGTTGCCGTGCCGATGAAAGGAAAAGGTGCAATACCGTGCAAGCCTTCGGCGATCGCCAAACCTGCATCAGACTGCAGCACTCCCCAGCAAATGATCCGACTGGCAAGCAGGAAACAAAGTCCAGCCAGCGAAGCATGGAGCAGCAGGGACTCTTTCGATAGCGTCGAAGTCGAGTAGCTGAACAGGTGATTGCGAGTGATGAACAAGAACCCTGCAATCAGCGGAAGCAACAGCAGGTTGAATGGCATTCACTTGCTCTCAGTCGCTGGTCGATCCAACCGGCGCAATGAGGATGCGCTCAGCTTCTTTGCCAATTTCTTCGAGCTTCGCTTTTCCCGCATCCGAGGCAAAGAACCGTGTAATGTCCACGGACACACCAAAGCGGCTGAACGAAACGTACTCATCTTTCGCTTCATTCGGCGGTGGCGCGGTGGATCGGATGGCAGGAGCATTCACAGGCATGGCCTTGAGTCGAAGGTCGGATCGAATTCCCGCCGGAACTTCACCGCGGAGAACACCGTCCGGGAGACACCAACACGGCGGCAAAGGTTCAACCGAGCCGATGCTAAACGATCGCAACCGATAGCGCCAGCAGTCATCTTTTTTCCGGCAAACGCTCGCCGGCACCGGTTTTGCCGCTGTTCCCATCGTTGCCAAGCGTCGGTGCGTTGTCCGCGCCACACCCGCCGACCATGGCCTGTTGCCAAGCAGCGTCCTTGTCCGCCCACAGGTCATTCAACCATTCCTGCAGGCGGCCGCGGTAAGCCGCGTCCACGGCATAGTCGCCGCCCAGCACGGTGGCCGGAATGATTCGTTGGCGCACCTGCACGCGCACTTCCGGCAGCCGACCGCTGAGCAGATCGAGCAGGGTGGGAATGCCTGCCGGATAGACCACGGTGACATCGAGCAGGGCTTCGAACATCTCGCCCATCGCGTCCAGCACGAAGGCGATGCCGCCCGCCTTGGGCCGGAGCAGATGTTGGAAGCCGGCGCCGCCGCGGGCCTGCTTGGCCGGGGTGAAGCGGGTGCCTTCGATGAAGTTCATTACCGATACCGGTGTCTGCTTGAAGCGCTGGCAGGCCTTGCGGGTGGCGCCGCGGTCGCGGTCGCGCCACTCCGGGTGACGCTGCAAATGGGTAGGGCTTAAGCGGCGCATGAACGGGAAATCCAGCGCCCACCACGCCAAGCCCAGCAGCGGTACCCAGATCAACTGTTGCTTGAGAAAGAACTTGAGCAGCGGGATGCGTCGGTTGAACACTTTCTGCAGCACCAGGATATCGACCCAGCTTTGGTGATTGGCGATCACCAGATACCAGCCGTCGCGACGCAGTTCGGCGTCGCTGTCGAGCTCGATCCTGGTCGGGGTCAGCCAGTCGATCATCAGGCTATTGCCACCGATCCAGCTTTCCGCGATCCGCATCAATAGCCGGGTCAGCGCGCGTCGCAGGGCGGCGATCGGCAGCAGCAGTTTGAGCAGGGCGAAACCGAACAGCACCGAGGTGTGGATCACGGTGTTGAGCACGATCAGCGGCAGCAGCAGCAAAAGTCGCAGCATCGGCAGGCTCGGTTTGCGGTTCGATCGGTGCAGTTTGCCGCAATCAGCCGCCGCGCGGCGAATCGCCGTTCGGTCCGGCGCCACCGGAAATCAGGTCGCGGGCCTTGAACCACAGCGCCACCACCACCAGCAGGGTGACCGAAGCGCCGGCCAACACCGAGGCGCGTAGGCCGAGTACGCGCGCCGCAGCGCCGGATTCGAACGCGCCGATCTCGTTTGAGGTGGTGACAAAGATGCCGTTCACCGCCAGCACCCGTCCGCGCAGATGATCGGGCGGCACCGCGTTCAGCAGATATTGCCGGATCACTACGCTGACGCTGTCGAAGGCGCCGGTCAGGAACAGCATGGCGAGCGACAGCCACAGGTTGGCCGATAGCGCAAACACCAGGGTGGCGAGGCCGAATCCGGCCACCGCCAGCAGCATGTTGCGCCAGATGTGCAGGCCAACCGGCGAGAACCGCGCCAGCAGCAACAGGGTCAGCACCGCACCGATCGAGGGCGCCGCGCGCAGCCAGCCGAGCCCGCTCGGGCCGACCTTCAAAATCGCGTCGGCGAAGGCTGGCAGGATCGCGACCACGCCACCGAACAGCACCGCGACCAGGTCCAGGCTGATCGAATACAGCAAGGGCCGCGAATGGAACACGAAGCGCAGTCCCTCGTGAATGGCCTTGAAAATGGGTTCGTGCGTCACGCTCGGCCCGGCGGCCGGCGGCCGGATCGCCGCGATCAGCAGCCAGGCGATCGCGACCAGCACCAGCACCACCAGCAGGGTGCCGTGCAGGCCGATCGGTCGAACCAGGAAGCCGGCGAGCAGCGGGCCGAGCACCGCGCCCAATTGCCAGAAGCTCGAACTCCAGGCCGAAGCATTGGCGTACAACGCGGGCGGGATCAGGCTGGCACGCAGCGCCGACGCGGCCGGGCCGTAGAAGCCGCGGGCCAGGCCGACCCCGGCGACGCTGGCGTAGACCGCGGTCAGCAGGGACAGGGTAGAAATCCCTTCGCCGTGCGCCATCACCAGATACAGGGCCAGCGATCCGGCCAGCATCCCGGCGACGCTCCACAGCACGATCCGCTTGCGCGGATAACGGTCGGCGATGGCGCCACCGAACAGCGCCACGACGATATACGGAATGGCTTCGGCCAGCCCGATCAGGCCGAGCGCCAGCGGATCATGGGTGCGCTGGTAGATCGCATAACCGAGCGCCACCTCCTGGGCCAGAATCGCCAGGGTCAGCAGGAATGACCCGGCCACGATCAGCAGGGTGAAATCGCGCAGGGCGAGCGCGGCCAGGGCCGGACGGCGGGATGCGAAGCTCACGACAGGGGGATTCCGAAAGCGGGCCTGCACCGCGGATCGCAGGCGACGCAGTAAACCGGCATCCTATCCGCGTGCCGGCCGAAGCGCGACAATGCCGGCCATGAACCAACGCCGCCCCACCCCAAGAAAAGCCCCGTCGCCACGCAAACCGCTGCCGCCGCGCGTCGCTCTAACACCGCGCGGCTTCGACTGGCGCGAACGCGCCGGCCAGTATGCGCTGCTGATGCGGCTCGACCGTCCGATCGGCTGGCTGCTGCTGCTGTGGCCGACCTGGTGGGGTCTGTGGAGCGCGGCCAAGGGCTTTCCGCCCTGGCCGGCGCTGTTGATTTTCACCGTCGGCGTGATCGTGATGCGCTCGGCCGGCTGCGTGATCAACGACTGGGCCGATCGTTGGCTCGATGGCTCAGTCAAGCGCACCCGGCAACGCCCACTCGCGACCGGCAAGGTGTCCTCAAGCGAGGCGCTGGTTTTGTTTGCGGTGCTGCTCGCAATCGCGCTCGGTCTGGTGCTGCTGACCAATCCGCTGACCATCAAGCTGGCCGCGGTCGGCGCCCTGCTGGCCATCGTCTATCCCTTCATCAAGCGCCACAGCCATCTGCCGCAGCTATGGCTGGGCGCGGCGTTTGGCTGGTCGGTGCCGATGGCCTATGCCGCGGTCAAGGGCGAAATCGATGCCCTGGGCTGGCTGCTGTTCGTCGCCAATGTCCTGTGGAGCAGCGCCTACGACACCATTTATGCCATGGTCGATCGCGACGACGACCGGCGACTGGGCGCGCATTCCCTGGCCCTGCTGCTCGGCGATCTGGATCTGGTCGGCATTGCCATCCTGCACGCGAGTTTCCTGCTGGCGATGGCGTTGGTCGGCAGCCGCGCCGGGCTCGGCTGGCCCTACGCCGCGGGCTGGTGCGCCGCCCTGCTGGTGATCGTCTGGCAACACTGGCAGATCCGCAACCGCGACCGCGCGGCCTGCCTCGGCGCCTTCCAGCAAAGCCACTGGGCCGGCTTTGCACTGTGGCTGGGGCTGGCGCTCGCCACCGCGCTCTAGACTGCGGTCAGGTTCCGTTGGCGGCGTCCGCGGCGCGATCGACCGACGCGCAGAAGCCGCTTCGACCGGGAGCGCCGAGCACCAGCTCGGCCATGGGTCTGGTAGGCAAGCGAAGCGAGCGGTCGGGACAGCTCGAAGCGCAGAGAGAACCTCGGTAAGCACGGGTTAGCCGACATCGGCCATCCGTCGTACACTCTGTGCCATGAAACTGCGCGCCATCGTTCACCAAGCAGAGGAAGGCGGCTATTGGGCCGAGGTTCCAAGCATTCCTGGCTGCGCGACGCAAGGCGAATCCATGGAGGAATTGCTGAGTAATCTCCGCGAGGCCGTGGAGGGATGTTTGGCCATTGAAGTGGTAGCGCCGATCCCGGATGCGCGCGCCACGGAAATTGAAATCGCCGTATGAAGGCGATATCCGGCAAGCGCCTGGCGCGCTTGCTCGAACAGCGTGGTTGGACGCTGGCGCGAATTTCCGGCAGTCATCACATCTACGCCAAGGCGGACTCCGATATTCGGATCACGGTGCCGGTTCATGGCAACGCCGTTCTGAAAACCGGGCTGCAACGCCATCTCATGAAACTGGCCGGCGTGGCCGAGTCGGATTTGTAGCGGCGTCCGCCAACATTGCTGCGCCAGCTGGGGGTCCGCTGGGCGCGCCGAGCACCAGCTCGGCCATGGGTCTGGCAGGCAAGCGAAGCGAGCAGCCACACGAGCGGCGCGATGCGCTGACCAGGGCGGCTGGCAATGGAATTTGCCGAGCTGGTGCTCGGCGTTCCCGGGGGACAACGCTGGAGTGGGCGCAGCGCCAACGCTCAACGCCAGCTCAGCACCACCCATAGCAGCCAGATCAGCACCAGGGCGAGCAGCGCATAGCCGGCCGCCAAGCGGCTGGCGCGTCCGATCGCGACGCCCCGCCACCAGAACAGCAGCGACAGCGCGAGGTGGATCAGGGATAGAACCAGCAGCGGAATCGCGAGAAAAATATCCTTCTCGCCGCCGCCCAGACTGAGCGGACCGGCCAGCAAACCGGCCAGCAGCAGGCTTGCCGCCAGCGGCAGCATGGCCAGGGCGAGGCGGAGCAAAACCGCCAACGGGCCTTGCTTCATGATCGGGTCGTCCTGCGGTCGGACCCGGTATGGACGCCGGTCATGCCAGCCGCGCTCGCAGCAAGGCCGCGTAGTGATCGCGCTCGGCGCGGGTGGACGTGGGTGGATCGCCCGGATAGACGCGCAGAAAATCGTCGCCGTGCCGGCGCGGATGGACGTGGAAGTGCAGATGCGGCACTTCCTGGAAGGCGGCCGGGCCGATCGAATGCCACAGGCTCAGCCCCTCGTTCGGAAACGCGGCGGCCACCGCGCGGGTAACGCGGCTGACGGTCGCCATCAATGCGGCGCCGGTTGCTTCATCCAGTTCGCGCACATCGGCCAGATGCGCGCGCGGAATCACCAGGCTGTGTCCCGGGTGAAACTGCCGCAGATCGACGAAGGCCAGGGTCAGTGCATCCTGATAGATCAGGCTGGCCGGCGCCTGGGCTTGGACGATCGCGCAGAAAATGCAGGGTTCATCCATCATCCGGTCCAGAAAACCATGGCAGCAGGATAGAGATCGCCCCGGCCCCGACGCAAGCCCGGGTGCGCGGACTGAATCCCGGCATGGCGAATTGTGGGAGCGACGCTACGTGCGACGGGGCGATCGAAGCGAAAGTCGCGACGTGCCGTCGCTCCCACAATTCTCCGCATTCCCCGCTCCCACCGCCGACAACTGCTTATAATCCCGATTCTTTGCGAACCACGGACAAAGCGATGACCGCGACCACCGAAGTAAGCGTGCCCGATATCGGCAACTACCACGATATTCCGGTGATCGAGATCCTGGTCAAGCTCGGCGACACGGTAAAAAAGGACCAAGGCTTGCTGACCCTGGAGTCGGACAAGGCGACCATGGAAGTGCCCTCGCCGCTGGCCGGGGTGGTCAAGGAGATTCTGGTCAAGTTGGGCGATACGGTTTCGGAGGGCACGCGGGTTGCGTTGATCGAGGCTGGCACATCGGCGGGCACGGCACCGGCCGTGCTGCCGACGGCAGCTCCAACACAGGCCAAGCCGTCCCCAGCCGCCGCGCCGGTACCAGCGGTCGCTACGGCAGCAGTTGCCGAGGTGGCCTTTGTCGCCAAACCGCCGGTGCCATTCGATGCCAGTGGCGAGACCCTGCCCGCGCACGCCAGCCCGGCGGTGCGCCTGTTCGCGCGTGAACTCGGCGTCGATCTTGCCCGCATCGCCCAGGGTAGCGGGCGAAAGAACCGCATCACCCGGGAAGACGTGCAGAACTTCGTCAAGCGCAGTCTGGCCGCGCCCGCTGCGATGACTGCCGGCAGCGGCCCCGATTTCGATCTGCTGCCCTGGCCGCAGGTCGACTTCAGCAAGTTCGGGCCGGTCGACAGCAAGCCACTGTCGCGGATCAAGAAGATTTCCGGCGCCAACCTGTTGCGTAACTGGGTACGCATCCCGCATGTCACCCAATTCGACCAGGCCGACATCACCGAGATGGAAGCATTCCGCAAGAAACTCGGTGAGGAATCCAAGGAGCTCAAACTGACCCCGCTGGTATTCCTGATCAAGGCCGCCGTTGCCGCGCTGCGGCGCTTTCCGCACTTCAACGCCGCACTGGATGCCAGCGGTGAGAACCTGATTCTCAAGCGCTATTTTCATATCGGCATTGCGGTCGACACCCCCGACGGTCTGGTGGTGCCGGTGCTGCGCGACTGCGATAAGAAGGGCCTGCTCGATCTGGCCCGCGAACTCGGCGAGATTTCGGCGCGGGCCCGCGAGCGCAAACTCGGTCCGACCGAGATGCAGGGCGGCTGTTTTTCGATCAGTTCGCTGGGCGGTATCGGTGGCAGTGCCTTCACACCGATCATCAACGCGCCGGAAGTCGCGATTCTTGGCGTGTCCAAGTCGAGCATCCAGCCGGTCTGGAACGGCCAGGAGTTCAGCCCGCGCCTGCTGCTGCCGTTGTCGTTGTCTTACGATCACCGGGTCATCGACGGCGCCGACGCGGCGCGCTTCACCGCCTATCTCGGCCAAGTGCTCGGCGACCTGCGGCGGCTGTTGTTGTAGTCGGGCCGACTATTGCGGGAGCGCCCCTTGTAGGAGCGACGGCACGTCGCGACTGCCACTTCGACAGGGTAGGGTGGATAAGCGCAGCGGTTTTCAACGGCGGAGCCGGTCATCCACCGCGGCGCAGGCGTGGCGACCGGGCGTCGGCGTTGCCAGTCGCGACGTGCCGTCGCTCCCACAGTGCAGCCATGGCGCCGCGCACTGCCTGCCCAACCTACGCTACCGACTACCGCCTATAATCCGAGCTCTTTGCGAACCACGGATATGGCGATGACCGCGATCACCGAAGTCAAAGTCCCCGATATCGGCAGTTACCAGGACATCCCGGTGATCGAGATACTGGTCAAGCCGGGCGATAGCGTCGGCAAGGACCAGGGGCTGGTCAGCCTGGAATCGGACAAGGCGACCATGGAGGTTCCGGCAGGCCGGGCCGGCGTGATCAAGGAACTCAAGGTCAAGCTCGGCGACAAGGTGTCCGAGGGCAGTGTAATCGCGCTGCTCGAAACCGCCGACGCGGGTGCCGGTCCCGCCACCGCCAGCAGCAAAGCGACGGCGCCGGTCGCTTCCGC